>JALRFN010000382.1 GCA_023268425.1 Burkholderiaceae bacterium
TAGGCGCTGAAGCGTGCGCCCCATCGGTGTTCAACGCGGCCTTGCAAGTGGGTTGGTGCGTTGGCGCGCGAGCCGTGGAGCAAGCGATGAGTGATCCACGCGGTGTCGTGGTCAATGCCTTGAGCGAAGCGCAGTTTCACGGCACAGGCGGCGCGCACTATGGGCGACCGGGCCACATACCGGGCAGCATCAACATTCCCGCAGCCAGCATGTTTGAGCCAGAAAGCATGCAGTGGCGCTCACCTGAGGCGCTGCGATTGGTGTTTGAGCAAGCCGGTTTGGGCGACACCTTTCAGCCCGTGGTCACGTATTGCGGTGGCGGCATCGCGGCATCGGTGGTGGGTTTTGCCTTGCGCTGGTGTGGTTGGTCTGAGGTGCAGTTGTATGACAACTCCTTGCTGGAGTGGTCTGCTGATCCACAACGACCCATGGTGTGCACGCTCCCAGCGCCAGGTGTTCGCGGCTAAGCCTGACCACACCTGGGTTCTCGCGGACTCCGAGAAGGCCCGGATTTATTAGGGATAGCCCGCGAATTTCGCCTCATCGTCCCATGCGCGACTCCGTGATGTGGACGCACGCCTTTTGAATGCACCCGTTGGCTTGGCAGGCCATCGCAACTTCATCACCAGCACATCAGGAGACAAGACATGAACATTCGCCAAGGTTTACTAACTGCTGTTGCCAGCGCCGCCATGTTGACATTCACACCTGCGCATGCGGCAGACACCATCCGCATCGCTTTCATTGACCCGCTGTCGGGGCCCTTTGCAGCGACTGGCACCAATGGCTTGAACCAGTACAAGTTTCACGCCGAGCAGGTCAACCGGGCCGGCGGCGTGTTGGGCGGCAAGAAGCTGGAGGTGATCGGCTTTGACAACAAGGTCTCGCCCAAAGAGAGTTTGATTCAGCTCAAGCGCGTGATCGGTGACGGCATCCAGTTTGTGGCTCAGGGCAACTCCTCTGGCGTGGCCAACGCGCTGACCGATGCGATCAACAAGCACAATGGCCGCGACCCAGACAATCGCGTGCTGTTCTTGAACTACTCGGCGGTGGATCCGGCGCTGACCAACGAGAAGTGCAACTTTTGGCACTTCCGTTTTGATGCCAACGCCGACATGAAGATGAACGCGTTGACCGATGTGATTGCCGCCGAAAAAGGCATCAAGTCGGTCTACATCTTGGGTCAAGACTATTCTTTTGGTAAGGCCGTGGCCGATGGCGCGGTGAAGTTTTTGGGGGAGAAGCGTCCCGACATTCAAATCGTTGGCAACGAGTTGCACCCGATTGGCAAGGTCAAGGACTTCTCGCCTTATGTGGCCAAGATCAAGGCTGCAGGCGCGCAGGCGCTGATCACTGGCAACTGGGGCGCCGACATGTTGAACTTGTCCAAGGCCATCTCTGACGCTGGCTTGCAGATCCCTGTGTTCACCTACTACGCCGCGGGCAGTGGCATCACCAAGGCCATCGGCGCTTCGGGCGTGGGCACCGTCAAGGTCGTGGCTGAAGGTGCAGAGAACCCGCCGCACACCGAGACCTGGGCCAACACCATGAAGACCTTCAAGGGTGAGTATGCCGATGGCAACATGGACCAACCGCGCATCGCCAACGTGATTGGCATGCTGGCCGCTGCGATCAACAAGGCAGGTTCGGCCAAGCCGATTGAGGTGGCCAAGGCTTTGGAGGGCATGAAGTTCACTTCGCAGTGGGGCGATGCCTTGGAAATGCGCGCCAGTGACCACCAGTTGCAGATGCCGGTGCGCATCTTTGACCATACTGACAAAGGCGTGGTGTTCGACATGGATGGGTCGGGCTTTGGCTTGGTCGAAAAAGCCACCGTCAGTGCGCAAGCCTCGTCCACGCCGACGACTTGCAAGATGGAGCGTCCCGCGTCTTGATCGGGGCCTGATGGCTGGCGTCGGCGTCAAGCCGGCGCGCAGCTGGCCTTGCAGCCTGTCCCGCCCGTGTCCACGGTCGGGGCAGTGCTTGGCTCCGCAGACGGGCCGAGCAGGGCTGCGCCTCACCACCGTTCACCGAAAGGGCTCACCCCGTGACCGAGCTGATTGCTTCCTCCCTGCTTAATGGGTTGGTGTATGGCTTGCTGTTGTTCATGTTGTCCAGCGGCTTGACTTTGATTTTTTCCATGATGGGTGTGCTCAACTTCGCCCACGCCAGTCTGTACATGTTGGGCGCCTACTTTGCATACACCATCAGCAGCGTTGGGGGCTATTGGACCGGCTTGCTGATTGCGCCGGTACTGGTGGGCATTTTGGGCGCGGGCATTGAGCGTTATGGCTTGCGACACGTGCACAAGTACGGCCACGTGGCGGAACTCATCTTCACCTTTGGAGTGGCCTACGTGATCGAGGAGTTGGTGCAGCTCATCTGGGGCAAGAACAACGTCGACTACAGCGAGCCGGCCAGCCTGGCCTTTCCGCTGTTCAGCGTGGCGGGCATTGAGTTTCCGGCATACAAGGCTTTCATGTTGTTGGTTTCGGTGGCCATCTTCTTGGCGCTGCTCTTGGTGCTGACCAAGTCGAGGGTGGGCTTGATCATTCAAGCGGCCATCACCCACCCCAACCAAGTGGCCATGTTGGGCCACAACGTGCCGCTGATTTTCATGATGGTGTTTGGCGTCGGCTCGGCTTTGGCGGGGCTGGCTGGCGTGATCGCGG
>JALRFN010000004.1 GCA_023268425.1 Burkholderiaceae bacterium
TGGTGCACAACGACGTCCAGCGGTGAAGCATGGTGGGCCCAATGCGACAAGGGCAGATACCACACGCCACTGACCACCGCCACGCGCTCGCGCCCGCGCTGAAACACGACCACCGCGCAGCCCGCTTGGGCCAAGGCGTGCGCCGCCCGAGCCAAACTCGCCTCAGCACCGCCGCAGGCACGCTGCTGCACGCTCATGCCGTCATAGGCCTGTGGGTATTCGCTGTCGATGAAGGCGATGCGCAAGGCACGAACATCCATGGGCATGGGCTCCAAGCAATTTCAACTGGCGATTATCGAACCGGAGATCCGCTACACGGCGGCCTGCAGCAGATAAGCACGGGCTGAATTCGAGGTCAATCGCACAGCACCCCTTACTTGTTGGCAATACAGCGCAAAGACGGCGCGCCCAGATGCAAAAACGCGAGGCCAACAAGCCTCGCGTTTCGGGTTGTGAACGCCCGGAGCCCGCCAGAGGGCAAAGACTGCAGCCTTTGCCTCAGGCGGCGCAGGTGCGCCGCCTCATTTGGCCGGCGCGGCTGGCGCTGGCTCGGGAAGCTCGCATTTTTTGGCGTTCATCAAGTTCGCCAGGTGGACTTTGCGCGTGTTGGCCGCGCTAATGGCCTCGTTGGCATTGGCTGCCGTGCCCAAAATCGCGGGCCAAAAGAAAATCGCCCGCGCGACGTTACCGCCAGTCACGGTCTTTTCTTTTTCGGCGTCGGCGCGCAGCCGTTCGGCTTCGGCGTATTCGTTTTGCAACTGTGGGCAAGTCAACCCGTTGTCACCCGGCTTGACCGTTTGAGTCACGGTTGGTGTCGCACAACCCGCCATCAAAGCAGTCAGCAAGGCCAAACCCGCGCCCAAGGGCATCTTGAAGTTCATCGCATTCCTTTGAGTAGAAAACAGCTCATCAGTTTACGACCAATAACTTGAATTTGAATACGTATGTTTTAAAAAATCCATCCACAAGCGCACCCGCAAAGCCAGGTGTCGGCGCTGCGCAAACACCGCATAAATACCGTTTGGCGGTGCGGCAAAGTCCTCCAGCACCGCCAGCAAGCGCCCCGCCTGGATGTCTTGCTCCACCTCCCAGGTGGATCGCCACGCGATGCCCAATCCAGCCAAACACCACTCGTGCAGCACTTGGCCATCGCTGCAGTCCATGGGGCCACTGGGCTTGAAGTGAACCACTTCGCCGTCGGCTTGACGAAACGCCCAACCGCGGGTTTGCGAAGCGTCTGAGGACAAGGTCAAGCAGTCGTGTCGGCTGAGGTCTTGCGGCGTGAGTGGCGTGCCGCGCGCGCTCAGGTACGCGGGCGTGGCCACACACAATCGGCGGTTGTCAGCCAGCCGCACACTGACCAGCGAGGAGTCGGGCATGTCACCCACCCGCACTGCGCAGTCGATGCCCTCGCCCGCCACGTCGACCAAACGGTCGGAGAGGTTCAAAGACACCGTGACGTCAGGGTAGAGGTCGCGAAACAGCGGCACCAATGGCGCCACATGGCGTCGGCCAAAGCCCGCTGGCGCACTCAAGCGCAAATGGCCGCTGGGTTTGACACCGCCCGCGCTGACACTGGCCTCGGCATTGGCCAAATCGGTGAGCAAGCGCTGACTGCTCTCCAAAAAAGCGCTGCCCTCGTGCGTCAAGCGCAAGCGCCGCGTGGTGCGCACCAGGAGTTTGACGCCTAAGCGCGCCTCCAAGGCGTCCAACCGCCGCCCGATCACCGCCGGGGCCACACCCTCCGCACGCGCTGCCGCACTCAAACTGCCTTGGCCAACCACTTCGACAAAGGTTTCGATTTGTTTGAGCTTGTCCATACCCACCTTTGATTAGCTACGTTTTGGTCACAGATGGATTGACATTATTCCCTTTAATCGACGATTAAATATCAAATACAGTTCAGCCATGGCTTCTTCCCCCACCCGCACCCCGCCCAAGGCCGTTTTGTTTGACGCCTACGGCACGCTGTTTGACGTCTACAGCGTGGGCGCGCTGGCCGAGCAGCTGTTCCCCGGACAGGGCAAGGCGATTTCGTTGCTGTGGCGGGACAAGCAAATCGAGTACACACGCTTGGTCACCACCAGCGCCAACGCAACGGGCCAAGTGGGCGCGCATTACCAGCCGTTTTGGGAGCTCACCCGTGCGGCGCTGCGCTACAGCTGCGCCGCGCTTCAGTTGAATTTGAGCGAAGCCGCCGAAGCCGAGCTGATGAACCAGTACCGTGCTTTGGCCGCCTTTCCTGAAAACAAGGGCACGCTGCGCGAGCTCAAAGGCCGTGGCGTGGCCACCGGCATCTTGTCCAACGGCGACCCCGAGATGTTGGGCGTGGCGGTGCGCAGCGCGGGTTTGACCGATTTTTTGGACCACGTCATCAGCGCCGATGCCGTGCGCCGCTACAAGACCCACCCCGAGGTCTACGCCTTGGGTCCCGCCGCGCTGGGCTTGGCGGCCAAAGACATTTTGTTTGTGTCGTCCAATGGCTGGGACGCGCTGGGCGCGACCTGGTTTGGCTTCCAAACCCTGTGGATCATTTATAATTAGCGGCAAGATGGCGCATCGGAGGAGAATCGTGGAGCCGGAGACGTGCGAATGGTGGAGCCGGAGGGACTCGAACCCTCGTCCAAACAAGCAATGAAAACGCTTTCTACATGTTTAGACGTTGTTTGATTTTCGAAGAATAACTGATCAACGACAACCTATTATT
>JALRFN010000040.1 GCA_023268425.1 Burkholderiaceae bacterium
TCGCCCACAACCGCTTCAACAGAGTCAGATACTCATCTACACGCCGCCAGAAAGCGATGTGGCTCGGTTGCCGGTCGGAATCGACTTGCCCTCGCGCAGGTATCCGAAGTGCAATACGGCCGCGGCTTTGGAGCTGCAGCGCTTGCCGCCAGAGGCGGTGGTCATGGAAACCGATGGCCCAGACATTCCGCCGCAGTGGATTTACGTGACACAAGAAGACCGCGCTTTTGGGCGGCCCCAAGGCATCAACGCCTCCGACGAGTTGCCCCGCATCGGTGAGGTGGCCGCGCAATTGCGTGGCTTGTCCAGCGCCGACTGGGCGCGACAAACAACGGCCAATGCCGTGGCCGCGCTGCCGCGCCTGGCGCTTGCATTGAATTAGGAAAGACATGGGTTCAGACATTCCCGATTGGCTGCCAGAAGTCAGCATGTCCGAAGAACGCGGTGTGCGTTTTTTGCATTTGGGTTCGCCTTGGGTGCAAGGGGCCATGCGCATCCAAAGTCCGGTGGACTTGGAGCTGGAATACGTGCGCCGCATGATGGGTTGGCTGTTGTTTGTCGACCCAGATACTGTGGCCGGTCGCCGCGCCGTTCAACTGGGCCTGGGTGCGGCGGCGTTGACCAAGTTTTGCGCACTGCGTTTGCAGATGCGCACCACGGCCGTGGAAATCAACTCGCAAGTGGTGGCCGCGTGCCGCCAGTGGTTCAAACTGCCCGACAACAGCGAGCAGATCAATGTCACCCTGGCCAACGCGGACGCCTGGGTGCGGGCGTCCAGCGAAGTCGGTCAGGTCGATTTGCTGCACATCGATTTGTACGATCACGAGGCAGCAGGTCCGGTCTTGGACGATGCCGATTTTTATGGCGCCTGCAAACGCTTGTTGTCGCCGGATGGTGCGTTGGTGATCAATTTGTTTGGTCGCCATTCGAGCTTTGCGCACAGCATGCAGCAACTCAGCGATGTCTTTGAGCCCGAGTGCCTGTGGGCATTTGCACCGACCAAAGAGGGCAACACCGTGGTCATGGCGTTTGCCCAGCGGCAAACCATGACGGCTGCATTGGCCACCGAGCGTGCGGCGGAAGTCCGCCGGCGTTGGGGCATCAAAAACGGCGATTGGGTGCAGCGTTTGCGCACTTGGACGGCGCAAGACGCGGCGTGAAGTCGGGCACGCTTTGCTGTCAAAATTGACTGACTTCGACTCGCTCCGTTCTCCCATGCACATCCACCCCCACCGCTTGGCTTTGCACAACGAGGTGCACGCCCGACCCCCAGAGCCATTGCAAGCTCCGGTGGGGGTGTCGCATTGGGTGATGTGGCTGGGTGAGTCTGAAAAGGCGCAAGCCCGCGCGCATTTGCGTGAATTGCTGGAGGACCATCACCAGGCGGTGGACGCCAGCGCCAGTCATGTGCGCGCCGATTTGGGTGCGTTTCGTTTGCGTTGGGAGATGCACACCGAGTTTGTCAGCGTCACCATCATGCGCCCCCTGGACGTTGCGCAATGGCAACCGGGGGCCCCGCTGCCAACGGCGCGCGATGTCGTGCCGCAGCGGTGGCTGGCGTCATTGCCTGGCCAATGCCTGTGTGCCATGCATGTGACGGCGCTGCACGACTCAGACGAAGTTTTGGCGCGGGGGGTGCGCACAAGCCTACAAGAGTCTTCGCTTTCGGGTGCCTCGGTGACCGATGGTCAAGCCGTGGTCTTGGCCGACTTCGCGCTGCAAGCGGACGGTCACACCCAAACCCTGGTGTTGGTGCGCGATCTCAGCCCCCGCAGGCTGGGGCGTTTGGTGCAGCGCTTGCTGGAGATCGAAACCTACCGCATGGCGGCTTTGATGGGCTTGCCTGTGGCGCGAGAAAGCGCGGTTTGGTTGTCGCGCAGTGAGACCGAGTTGGCGGATTTGGCCGCGTCGATTCGCAGCGCGAGCGTGGACGATGAAAGTGAGTTGCTGGACCGCCTCACGCGCTTGGCCGCAGAAGTCGAGAGCCACTATGCGCGCACGCACTCGCGCTTCTCCGCCAGCAGCGCGTATTTTGATTTGGTGCGCCAGCGCATCGAAGATTTGGCTGAACAGCGTTTGGACGGGACACAAACCATCAAAGATTTCATGGATCGGCGTTTGAGCCCGGCCATGAACACCTGCGCCTGGGCGATGCGTCGCCAGCAAAGTTTGAGTGAACGCATTTCGCGCACCAGCAATTTGCTGCGCACGCGGGTGGAGATCGAGCAGCAAGAGAGCAACCAAGCTTTGTTGCACACCATGAACCAGCGCCAGGGCTTGCAACTCAAGTTGCAGTCGACCGTGGAGGGCTTGTCGATTGCGGCCATCACTTATTACATGACGGGCTTGGTGGGCTACGTGGCCAAAGGGGCCAAGTCGCTGGGCTGGCCGTTGGATCCCGAGTTGAGCATGGCCGCAGCAGTGCCCTTGATTGCTTTGGGGATGTGGTGGTTCCTGCGTCGGCTGCACGCCAAACTCACATTACATTGAGCCCATGTCATCAAAAACCATCCCCATTCGCAAAGACTCGGCCTGGCGTGGCACAGCAGATTGTGTCAGCTGCAGCATGCGCGAAATGGTCTTGTTCGCCGACCTGTCCACAGAAGACTTTGAGCACATCCATGCGCCCATCGACGATTTGGAGTTCGCGCCAGGCGAGACCTTGCAACGCAGTGGTGAGCAAGCCGCCAGCATGATGACGCTGCGCGCGGGCATGGTGAAGCTGGTGCGCAGCACGGTGGACGGTCGCCAGCGCATCGTGCGTGTCTTGCGTCCAGGTGATGTGATTGGGCCCGAGGCGGTGATTGGTGGGCGCTTCGACAATGACGCGGTGGCCTTGACCAACGCCAAGGTCTGCCGCATTCCCGTGCATGTGGTGCAAGGTTTGGTCGACCAAACCCCCAAGCTCTACCAAAAGCTGATGGAGAAGTGGCACCGCAGTTTGCAAGACGCCGATGATTGGCTGGCCGAGATGAACTTTGGCACCGCGCGGCAACGCGTGGCCGGTTTGGTGCGCAAGATGCGCGCCAACGGCGACGCCAGTGTGGTGACGCTGTTTTCACGCGAAGACATGGGCGCCATGTTGGACTTGAAGTTAGAAACCGTCTCGCGCACGCTCAACGCCTTTGTGCGCGAAGGCATGTTGGAGCCTTTGGACAAAGTGGGCCGGGTGTATCGCATCAGCAATGTTGACATGCTGTTTGACCCCGACGCTGCATGAGTGCTGAGACGGCTCCGGCGAGCGCGGCGTTTTCTGGGCGTTTGTGGGGGCTTGGCTTTGCGATGTTGGGGGCCATTGGCTTCAGCGGCAAAGCCATCATCGTCAAGCTGTCCTATGCCTATGGCGTCGATGCGGTGCAGACCATTTTTTATCGCATGTTGTTTGCCCTGCCTTTCTTCGTGGCGATGGCGTGGTGGGCGGGGCGTGGTCAAGCGCCGTTGACGCGTACCCAGTGGCGAACCGTTTTGGTGCTGGGCTTTTTGGGCTACTACCTGGGCAGCATGCTGGACTTTTTGGGGCTGCAATTCATCAGCGCGGGTTTGGAGCGTTTGATTTTGTATTTGAACCCCACCCTGGTGGTGTTGCTGACTTGGTTGCTGCTGGGGCGGCGTGCGACGCGCGTGCAGTTGGTGGGCATGGCTGTCAGTTACGCGGGCGTCTTGGTGGTCTTTGGCCAAGAGTTGGGGCAGGCCGGTTGGTCAACGGTTTGGGGTGCCAGTTTGGTCACGCTGAGCGCCTTGAGTTACGCCTATTACTTGATGCGCAGCGGCGAGATGATTCGCCAGATTGGCTCCATGCGTTTGGTCGGCCTGGCCACGGCGGTGGCTTGTGTGCTGTGCATCGCACAGTTTTTCGTGCTGCGGCCCGTCTCAGCGCTGCGTGTTCCCATTGAGGTGGTGCAGCTGGGTGTCTTGAACGCCACGGCCTGCACCGTGTTGCCCGTGTGGTTGGTGATGCTGGGCGTGGAACGTTTGGGCGCTGGCTTGGCATCGCAAACCGGCATGGTTGGCCCGATGGCCACCATCGCCATGGGCATTTGGATCTTGGACGAACCCTTCACCCGTTGGGTGGTGGTGGGCACCTTGCTGGTGTTGGCTGGCGTGTTCTGGTCGTCCTGGGGCAGCCGAAAGGCGGCGCCCTGAGTTCGTTCACAAGCTGGCTGCTTGGAACGTGTTGCACTGCTGCAAGTCGCCGCTTTCCAGACCGCGCTTGAACCAGCGCACGCGCTGGGCCGAGTTGCCGTGGGTGAAGGCGTCAGGCACGATGTGACCTTGGCTGCGCTGTTGCAAGCGATCGTCACCAATCGCGGACGCGGCGTGCAACGCTGCTTCGACATCGCCCGCCTCAAGGATTTGGCGGCTGTCGTTGGCCTGCGCTGCCCAGACCCCCGCCAAGCAGTCCGCTTGCAGTTCCAAACGCACCGACAGCGCATTGGCCTGGGCTTGGCTGCTTGCCTGGTGCTGGGCTTTTTGCACGCGGTCTGAGAGGCCCAAGAGGTTTTGGACGTGATGACCCACTTCGTGTGCGATCACATAAGCTTGCGCAAAGTCGCCTGAAATTTGGAACTGCCGTTTCATGTCTTCAAAGAAGCTCAGGTCGATGTAGACCTTGCGGTCCAGTGGGCAATAAAACGGCCCCGCAGCCGATTGCCCGGTGCCGCAGGCGGTGGGCGTGGCGTCGGTGAACAAGACCAGCGTGGGTTCTAGGTATTGCCGACCGGCTTGGGTGAATTGCGCATGCCAAATGCGCTCGGTCGAGCCCAGCACTTTGCTGACCATGCGCGTGGTTTCGTCGTTGGCTGGGCTTGTGGGCGTGGGCGCTGGCTGGCTGCTGCCAGCTTGCAAGCCTGTGGCTACGTTGATCACCGTGCCGGGGTCAATGCCAAAAATCCAACCCACAGCCAGGGCCAAAACGATGGTGCCCAAGCCCAGGCGGCCAGCCCGACGTCCGGGCATGCCCATGCCGCGACGATCTTCGACGTTGCGGCTCTCTTGTTCGCCGTCTAATCGCATGTGCTTCTCCCTGAGTTTTGCTCAAAGCAGCATAGCAGTGGCCAGTCTTGGGACCATACAGGCGCCATGCGAATCGAGGCAAAAGCGCACGCCGGCGCCGAGCGTGTGCTTCAGCGAGGTGCGCGCGAGGAAATGAAGATGCCCGCCAAGATGCTGGAAAAAGCCACGTAGTGGTACCAGTGGGGGGCGTCGCCCAAGACGACGGTGGACATGGTGGCGGCGAACACCGAAGTGAGGCTGGCGAAAAACACCGCGATGTTGGGGCCGGCGCGTGACACACCCAGCCCCCAGGCGCGATAAGCGATCAGCGCGGGGCCCACGCCAACATAAATCAGCGCGGCCCAAACGCCCCAGTCCCAGCCCATGTGAACAGGCGCCGCGCCCAGCGCGGGAAACAGCCACCACTCAGCGGCGCTGGCGAGGCCGGACCAAGCCATGCCCAGCACAATTTGTATCCACAAGAAACCAGCCCAGTCTTGGCTGAGCTCTTGTTGCGCCGGGGTGGGCTGCGCCAACAGCCAACTGTAAGCCGTCCAACCCAGAGTGGCCAACAGCATCCAGGTGTCCCCAGGCACCAAGGAGATGCTGAGCAACTTGTACACGTCGCCACGCGACAAGACCAGCAGCACGCCGCACAGGGTGAACAGGGTGGCGATCAGCGCCTGGCGGCGGATGGGCACGCGGTAGAACACACGGCCCGCCAGCAGCATCCACACCGGCATGATGGACGCCACCAAGGTGACGTTGATGGGCGTGGACGAGGTCAGCGCCAGGTACTGAAACGAGTTGTAAGAGAACATGCCCGTTAGGGCCAGCGCCAACAAGCGCGGCATGGCGCTGCGCAGCAGTGTGCGTTGGCGCAGGACATGCCAACCCCAGGGGGCCAGCAACAAACCGGCCACCACCCAGCGCAAAAAGTTCAGCGTCATGGGCGGTACCTGGTCGTTCATCAGGCGACCGACGATCGCGTTGCCCGCCCACATCAACGGGGGCAAGAGCATCAGCAAAGCCGTGGTGGGGGTCAGGCGGGTGTTCATGTGTCGCGCACTGTAGCGCGTTTGTCGAAAGGGCTCGCCAATCGCCTGTCCCCTGCAATGCCCGCAGTGCCGTCAGGTGACACGAAGTCGTGGCAATATCTGCGCTCAATTTCAATGTTGGAGACACATCATGAGCAAAACCATGGCCATTCAAATCGACGCCCAGGGCGGCCCCGAGGAGATGAAGTGGCGTGAGGTGGAAGTCGGCGAACCTGGCGCGGGTGAGGTGCGCATCCACCACCACGCCGTGGGTTTGAACTACATCGACGTTTACCACCGCACGGGCCTTTATCCTTTGTCCATGCCCAGCGGCATTGGCATGGAGGGGGCGGGTGTCGTGGAAGCTGTGGGCGCAGGTGTGACGCATCTGAAAGTGGGCGATCGCGTGGCCTATGCCGCCAACCCACCCGGCAGTTACGCGGTGGACCGCGTGATGCCGGCCATGAATGTGTGCCAACTGCCCGATGCGATTGATTTCGAAACCGGCGCGGCGATGATGCTCAAAGGCTTGACTGCGCAGTACCTGTTGAAGAAAACTTTGCCCGTTGAGGGCCTAGAAGCCGGTGACTTTGTGTTGTTCCACGCGGCCGCGGGTGGCGTGGGCTTGATCGCCTGTCAATGGGCCAAAGCCCTGGGCTTGCAGCTGATCGGCACAGCAGGCTCCGACGACAAGTGCGCGCTGGCCAAGGCGCATGGTGCCGCGCACGTGATCAACTACAACAGCCAAGACTTTGTGCAAGAGGTCAAGGCCATCACGGGCGGCAAAGGGGTCAAGGTGGTTTATGACTCGGTGGGCAAAGACACCTTTGAGGGGTCTCTGTCCTGTTTGCGCCCCTTTGGGTTGATGGCCAGCTTTGGCAATGCCTCAGGCCCAGTCGCGCCCGTGGCGCCTGGCATGCTCGGTCCCAAGGGTTCGCTGTACCTGACACGCCAGACGCTGTTCACGCACATCTCCAGCCGCGAGGCCACGCAAGCCATGGCCAACGATTTGTTCGCCGTGGTGCAAAGCGGCGAGGTGGTCATCGAGATCAACCAGCGCTACGCCCTGGCCGATGCGGCGCAGGCGCACCGCGATTTAGAAGCACGCAAGACCACGGGTTGCACCATCTTCTCGGTTTGAGCACCGACGCCTGCAAGCTGGTCAGTCAGGGTGGTGGCGCTGGATGGTGGGCGCCGCGACTTTGACCACCGCATAGCGCGCCAGGGTTTCTTGGCGCGCTTCGGCGTGGTCGACCACCGGGCGTGGGTAGTTTTTGCCCAACTGCACCCCGGCGATTTGTAGATCGATGGGGTCAGCCGCCCAGGGCGCATGGATGGCTTTATCGCTGAGTTGCGCCAGCTGCGGCAGGTAGCGGCGAATGAACTTGCCCTTGGGGTCAAATTTTTCGCTCTGGGTGATGGGGTTGAAGATGCGGAAATAGGGTTGCGCGTCGCAGCCGCTGGAAGCGGCCCACTGCCAGCCACCGTTGTTGGCCGAGAGGTCAAAGTCAATCAATTTTTCAGCGAAATAGCGCTCGCCCCAACGCCAGTCCAGCCCGAGGTCTTTGGTCAAGAAACTGGCCACGACCATGCGCAGCCGGTTGTGCATGTAGCCGCTGTGGTTGAGTTGGTGCATCGCGGCATCGACCAAAGGGTAGCCGGTTGCTCCGTCGCACCACGCCTGAAATAGCTTTTTGGCGTGCGGGCCGTGCGCCCACTGGATGCGGCCATATTCGTGCTTGAACGCGCTGGTCGCCGCGTGTGGGAAATGGTCGAGGATTTGCATGTAGAAATCCCGCCAAATCAACTCGGACAGCCAGGTTTGTGCGCCCGCAGAGTGGCTTTGCGCACGCGTCCAGGCCAGGGCGACCAATTCGCGAATCGACAGCGTGCCAAAGCGCAAGTGCACGCTCAAATAGGACGGGCCTTTGATGGCTGGGAAGTCGCGCGTGTCGTCGTACAAGTCCATGCGCAAGATGAAGTCGGCCAGCAAGGCTTGCGCGCCGTGTGTGCCGGTTTGGATGTGCAGGTGCGCCAAGTCTGCGCCCTCAAAGCCCAGTTCGGCCAGCGACCAGCCCGGGTCCGCTGCGCGCGTGTGCTCAGGCAGTTCCGAGGGCAAGGGGGCCAGCGCCTGGGCGTATTTCGCCACCGGGTAGGCTTTGATGAAGAAGTCGGTGAGCTTGGCCAGCCAGGCTTTTTTGTAGGGTGTGAACACCGTGTATGGGCGCCCACTTTGGGTCAGCACTTCGTCGCGCTCAAAGATGGCTTGGTCTTTGAAGCTGTGCATCACGATGTCGCGGTGCGCCAAGGCGCCCAAGACTTGGGCATCGCGGGCCTTGGCAGCGGGCTCGTAGTCATGGTTGCTGAACACCGCGTCCACCCTCAGGTGGTGGGTCAGTTGCGGGATGACTTCGCGGGCTTGACCATGAGCGATCAGCAAGCCCGACTGAGGCGCGAGTGCTTGCAGTTGTTGGTGCACCTCGCGCAAGCACGCATGGATGAAGCTCACGCGGCGGTCGCTCGGGGGCAAGTCGGCCAAGATTTCGGTGTCGAACACAAACGCCACAAAGACCTGGCGAGCGTGTTTGAGCGCGTGGTAAAGCGCGGCGTGATCGTGGCTGCGCAGGTCACGGCGCAGCCAGACCAAAGCGCGCTCATATTGGGGGGCTGGGCGTGGGCTCATGGGCGTTGGGGGCGAGGAACTGCCCCTAAAATCTCGGTGATGAACACCGATTCTGCCCCGATTGACCTGACCAACCACTTCTTGATCGCCATGCCCGGTCTTGAAGACGGTTTTTTTGGGGGCAGCGTGGTCTTCGTGTGTGAGCACACCGAGCGCGGCGCCTTGGGCTTGGTCATCAACCGCTCCACCGACATGAATCTGGCCGAGTTGTTGGAGCGCATCGACTTGGGCTGCGAGCGCGCCGATTTGCGCGAGTCGCCTATTTTGGTGGGCGGGCCTTTGCAAACCGAACGCGGCTTTGTATTGCACGACCGCATGGGCGATGGTGGTGAGGCTGCCTATGCTTCGGCCTTGTCGGTCAGTGCAGATTTGGAAATGACCACCTCCAAAGACGTGTTGCAAGCCATCGCCGAAGGCGCGGGCCCCAAGCGCGTGATGGTGACCTTGGGTTATGCCTCATGGGCCGAGGGTCAACTGGAAAGCGAGTTGGGTGAAAACAGTTGGCTGACGGTGGCCGCCGACGCCAAGGTGATTTTTGACACCCCGATTGAGTCGCGCTACCACGCGGCCATGGCGCTGCTGGGCCTGCAACCTTGGATGCTCAGTCCAGGCGCGGGGCACGCGTAGTGGCGTGCTTGGGCAGTTACCCACCCCAGGCGGCCTTGACCGCGCAGGCTCAGACCTTTCTGGGTTTTGACTTTGGCACTCAGCGCGTCGGCGTGGCCAGCGGCAACCGCATCACCCAAAGCGCGACGCCCTTGCCCACGGTGGCGGCGCAAGGTGAAGCGCGTTGGCAGGCGGTTCAGGCCTTGTTGCGCGAGTGGTCGCCAGACGCCGTGGTGGTGGGTTTACCCAGCCACCCCGACGGCACGGCGCATGAGATGACGGCGGCGGCGCGAAAGTTTGCGCGCCAGTTGCATGGGCGTTTTGGCGTCACGGTGTTTTTGGAAGACGAACGCTACACCAGCGTCGCCGCAGAGGCTGAGGGCGCGCGCGACGTGGACGCTGCCGCAGCGGCTTTGATTTTGGAGCAGTTTTTGAGGAGTTTGACGTGAGTTCAACCGCAGGCGAATTGGATGCCGAAGCGCTCTACCAAGATTTGTTGACGCGCATGCGTGCTGATTGGGCTCAACTGCCCCAGCCCGCGTATTTGGTCGGCGTGGCCAGTGGCGGCGTTGAAGTGGCGCGCCGATTGGCGCGAGACTTGGGCGCCTCGGCAGCGGCAGGTGTGATCTCCTCAGCCATGCACCGCGACGACTTTGCCCAGCGTGGCTTGGCTGGTGCAGCCATGCAAAACGACCTGCCCTTTGATGTGGAGGGCGCCCATGTGGTGTTGGTGGATGATGTGTTGCACACCGGACGCACGGTGCGTGCCGTCATCAACGAGTTGTTCGACTACGGCCGCCCCGCCAGCGTGATGCTGGCCGTGTTGGTGGATCGCGGCCAGCGCCAGTTGCCCGTGTGTGCCAATTGGTCAGCGTGCTCGGTGGAGCTGCCTGCGGATCAAAGCTTGCAGCTCAAACGCGATGAGGCTGAAGAACTGCAGTTTGTGATGGAGGCCGCCCGATGAATCGACGCAACCCACAGCTCAACGCCAATGGTGAGTTGATCCATTTGCTCTCCACCGAAGGCTTGGGCAAAGACATCCTCACGCAGATTTTGGACACGGCGACCAATTTCGTCAGCGTCAGCACCCGTGACGTCAAAAAGGTTCCGCTGCTGCGCGGCAAGAGCGTGTTCAACCTGTTTTTCGAGAACTCCACGCGCACCCGCACGACCTTTGAAATTGCCGCCACGCGCTTGTCTGCCGACGTGTTGAATCTGGACATTGCACGCAGTTCCACCAGCAAGGGCGAAAGCTTGTTGGACACCATCGACAACTTGACCGCGATGTCTGCTGACATTTTCGTCATGCGCCACAGCCAATCGGGGGCCCCTTATTTGGTCGCACAGCATGTGCCCAAACACGTGCACGTGGTCAACGCCGGCGATGGCCGACACGCGCACCCCACACAAGCCTTGTTGGACATGTACACCGTGCGCCATTTCAAGGGCGACGTCTCGCAATTGAGTGTGGCCATCGTGGGTGACGTGTTGCACTCGCGTGTGGCACGCTCCAACATCCACGCGCTGACGACTTTGGGCTGCCCGGATGTGCGCGTGGTGGGGCCGCGCACACTGGTGCCAAGCGACATGAGCAGCATGGGCGTGCGCGTTTGTCACGATTTGCAAGAAGGCATCGCAGGGGCCGATGTGGTGATCGCGTTGCGCCTGCAAAACGAGCGCATGAGCGGCGCGCTGTTGCCCTCGTCGCAGGAGTATTTCAAGAGTTTCGGTTTGACGACCGAGCGCATGCGTTGGGCCAAGCCCGACGCCATCGTCATGCACCCTGGGCCGATCAACCGAGGCGTGGAAATCGACTCAGAAGTGGTGGACGGGCCGCAAGCCGTGATCTTGTCGCAGGTGACGTTTGGCATTGCGGTGCGCATGGCGGTGATGGCCATTGTGGCCAGCAACGAAGGGTGAATGGCATGAAGTTGTTGATTCAAGGTGGACGGGTACTCGACCCCAGCAGTGGCCGCGATGAAGTGGCCGACATCGCCGTGGGCGCCGGACGCATCTTGGCCATTGGTGCCGCCACGGCTGGCTTTGAGGCTGACCGCGTGGTCGACGCTCAAGGCTGTTGGGTGGTGCCTGGGCTGGTGGACCTGTGCGCGCGTTTGAAAGAGCCGGGTTTTGAACACGAGGGCATGTTGGAGTCCGAGATGGCCGCAGCCGTCGCAGGTGGCGTGACCTCACTGGTGTGTCCCCCCGATACGGACCCGGTGCTGGACGAAGCCGGTCTGGTGGAGATGCTGAAATTTCGCGCCGAGCGCTTGAACCAAGCGCGCGTCTTGCCACTGGGCGCGCTGACACGCGGGCTCAATGGCGAGGTGTTGACCGAAATGGTGCAGCTGACCGACTCAGGCTGCGTTGGTTTTGGTCAAGCCGAGCGCCCGATTGTCAACACCCAAGTCTTGCAGCGCGCGCTGCAATACGCGGCGACCTTTGGTCACACCGTGTGGTTGCGGCCGCAAGACCCGTGGTTGGGTCAGGGCGTGGCCGCCAGCGGGGCTTTGGCCACGCGCATGGGTTTGTCTGGTGTTTCGGTGGCCGCTGAAGTGATTGCGCTGCACACCATTTTTGCGCTCTTGCGTAGCACGCGCGCGCGTGTGCACCTGTGTCGCATCAGCAGCGCAGAGGGTCTGACACTGGTGCGTGCGGCCAAGGCCGAGGGGCTGGCTGTGACTTGTGATGTGAGCATCCACAACCTGCACTTGATTGATGTGGACATGGGCTTTTACGACAGCCGTGCGCACCTGCAACCGCCTTTGCGCCAAGACAAAGACCGCCAAGCCCTGCGCGCGGGTTTGGCCGATGGCAGCATCGACGCCTTGGTCAGCGACCACAACCCGGTGCAGCCCGACGCCAAAGCGCAAACCTTTGCCGAGTCTGAGCCGGGGGCCACGGCGGTCGAGATGTTGTTGGGTGCTGCGCTCAAGTGGGCCCAACAAGACGGGGTAGACACCATGCAAGCGCTGCGCGTGCTGACGCAAGGCCCTGCACACGTCTTGGGCGCTTCTCTGGGCAGTTTGCAGTCGAGTGTGGGGCGCTTGGTGGAAGGCGGTGTGGCCGACATCGCGGTGATCGACCCCAGCGGCGAGATGACGGTTGACGCCAGCTGTTTGCGCAGCCAAGGCATGCACACGCCGTTTGAAGGCTGGGCACTGCCTGCGCAGGTGCGGTGTACCGTGGCCAATGGTCAAGTGGCATTCAGCGCATGAGCTTGAGTTCCGCTGCGCGCGTCTCGCGGGGCAAGGGTCGCATCGCCAGTGTGTGGGCCATGGGCCGCGCTTTGGCGCATGTGCTGCGGGGTTTGCGCACCATTCGGCGTGAGTTTGACCGCATCGATTGGCATGCGCGCCAAGCCCATGTGCAGCGCTGGTCCAATGAACTCTTGGCGATTTTGGGTGTGCGCTTGGCGGTCAAGGGCCCCGAGGGCTCGACACCCCAAGGCTTGGTGGTCATCAACCATTTGTCGTGGTTGGACATTTTGGTGATCAATGGCGCATTGCCCGTGCGCTTTGTCTCCAAATCCGACGTCAAGCGCTGGCCGATTTTGGGCCCGCTGATTGTGGGTTCGGGGACTTTGCTGATCGAGCGCGCGTCACGGCGCGACGCCATGCGCGTGGTGCACCAAATGTCGGCGCATTTGGCTGAAGGCCATCGCGTGGCGATTTTCCCAGAGGGCACCACCCACGATGGCACGGTGTTGCTGCCTTTTCACGCCAACCTGATCCAGTCAGCGATCAGTGCGCAAGTGCCCATCACCCCGGTGGGCTTGAGTTTTTGGGACGCTGAGCAAAGCCAAAAATCCGCCGCGCCGCTGTACATCGGCGACATGACCTTGGTGGCTTCGATTTGGCGCACCTTGCGCGGTGGGCCCGTGCATGCCCAAGTGGTGTGGGAGGCCCCGCATGAGTGCGCCGGGCGCACGCGCCGTGAGTGGGCGCGTGACCTGGAGCAGCAAGTGGCGCGTTTGTCGCACACGCCAGCACCCAGTCGCGACTGAGCGCAGGCCAGCATCACTTGGCTTTGACGCGCTCCATAAACAAGGCGGTGTTGGCCTTGCGGTCGGCGTTGACGCGTTGCACGCTGTCGCGCTCGCCCATGGCTTTGAGGTAGTCCTTGACAGGCAAATCGGCCAAGAAGTCGCGACCGTAGATGATTTTGGTCGCCGAGGACACCAAAGGCAAGTGCACGATGGCCGCGCAATCGGCGAGGGTGAAGGTGTCACCGCCGACGAAGGGGCTGAACTTGGCCAGCTTGGCAAAAGCCGCGATGTTCTTGGTCAGTGTTTTTTCGACAGCAGCTTTGGTGCCGTCGGACACCTTGCCGCCGAAAAAAGCTTCGGGGTAGAGCTTGCGGGCTTCCAGCTCCAAGTGCAAGTCGAGGTATTGCATCAACTCACGTATCTTGGCCGCAGCGTAGGCGTTGGGCGGCAGCAAAGCGGGTGTGGGGTACTGTTGTTCGATGTATTCCAACAAGATGGTGGACTCGCACAAGGGGCCCTGTTCGGTTTGCAAGTAGGGGACCTTGCCCAATGGCGTGGCATCGGTGTCGGTCTCGCCGACCCAAGTCAGTTGCTCCTCAAAGGGAATGTTCTTTTCCAACAAAGCCAGTTTGACCTTGTTGTGGTAGTTGCTGCCAGCGAAGCCGCAGAGTTTGAGCATGGAGTCCTCCGTTGGGTGGTGTGTTTGACGATGATGCCTGAGTCAGGGGCTTGATCTGTCTCATGCTCGACAAATCGCGGCCAGCGGATAATCATGCGCATATGAGTTTCTTGCGACGCACCCGGCAATGGACGTGGGCGGTGATGGCCTGGATGGGCTTGTCGCTGCTGGCGGCCAATGTGGCGCCCTTGGTCAAGCCGGGGGTGCCCATGGAGGTGTGCTCGGCGACCCGCAGCGGCGTGCGCTCGGTCGACGACGCCCAAGGCAGCGCGCGCCTCAACCACGGTTGGCAGTGCGCGCAGTGCTTGCCTTTTGTTGCCACGGCTTCGCAAGTGCCACACTGGTTGCCAGCAGCGTTTGTCACGACCTTGCCCCCGGCGGTGGATTTCCAGTCGTGGCAAGTACTGGTGATCTGGCCTTACGCCGCGCGCGCACCACCCGTTCACGCTTGACCCACTGAATGATGAACAGCACGGCCACACGGTGGCCGTGTCGATTGACGTGAACGGAATGAGAAGCAAATGAAAGCAAAAAATTGGGCCCTTGGCCTGTTGTTGGGGGCTGCCCTGGGGATTGCCTCCGCGCAAGATGTGAAAATTGACGGTGCTTGGGTGCGCGCTACAGTGGCTGGCCAAAAGGCCACGGGGGCATTCATGACCATCACTGCCGACCAAGACATGACTTTGGTTGGCGTGTCCACGCCGGTCGCGGGTGTGTCGCAGGTGCACGAAATGGTCATGAGCAATGACGTCATGCGCATGTCGGAAGTGAAAGGCGGATTGCCGCTGCCCGCTGGTCAAGCGGTCACGCTCAAACCTGGTGGCTACCACCTGATGTTCATGGACCTGAAACAAGCCGTGAAAGAGGGCGAGTCGATCGATGTGACCTTGACGTTGCGGGACGCGCAGGGCAAAAGCCGCCAGCAGGTCTTGCGCGTGCCGGCCAAGCCCTTGGTCATGCAACCGAAATCAGGCATGCATGGCGACATGAAGGGTCATCAACACGGCAGTTGATGCGCGCTTGCCGCCGATGACCTCATGAAAAAGCCGCTGTGCACGGGGTGCCAGCGGCTTGAGGATTCAAGCCAAGCGACTCACACGTAGTACAGCGTGTTGACCTTCGCGTGGCGCATGTGTAGCGACAAGCCCAGCGCCGCCATGCTGCTGTCTTGGCGACCCAAAACCTCTTTGGCCAAAGGCAGGTAAACGGTTTCCTCGTAGTGGGCGTGGTCGTTGTAGCGCTGAATCAAGGCGTTCAGGTCATCGAGATTGAGCGTGCTGTCTTTGCCGTGGGCCACTTTCTTCAGTCCTGGCTCCAGACTTTCCCAAAGCCTCTCCAGTGCACGGTGTTGCTGGGTCAATTCGCGGGCAATTTGATGCACACGGTCTCGCTCTTGGCCGGCCTGTGCGCTGCGCTCGACGATGGGGAAAAGGTCTTGTTCCTCCTCCGAGTGGTGGGTGTAAATGACCTTGTTGAAAAAATCCAAAGCATCCGCCGCGTTTTTGCGCGCCTGCTCGGCTGGAGCCAGCAAGGCGGGCAGGGCCGCAAGCTGGTTCAAGTGCGCCACGATGCCGGTGTGGCAGTCTTGAAATTCGGAAACGGGGGTGTCGTCGGTCATGTTGAAGCCCATGGATTGGAACAATGGCTTCATCATCGGCGCGGCACCGGGTACTGTCGTTGACAGAGGTCAACAAAGCCTCGCTGCTTGGCGCCTCCGACAGGAATCGAACCTGTATCTAGCGCTTAGGAGGCGCTCGTTCTATCCGTTGAACTACGGCGGCAAGGAGAGTGGCAAGAGGCCAGGCTACAACTGCGATTCAGAGGT
>JALRFN010000088.1 GCA_023268425.1 Burkholderiaceae bacterium
GTAAACGGTCACCGGCACGCCGTCGGGCACCGAGCCGCTGAGCACCAAAAACGAAACCTCATCTGCCCGCGCGTGCACCGCGTCCAGCGCTGCCTGCCACTCGCTGGCTTGCACCGCAGCCATGGGCAGAGTGAATCGGTAGTCAAGCCCTGTGTCGGTCTCTCGCACCGATAACGCCGTGCGCGTCTCGGCCACGGTTTCAATAGGCACCCGGGCGACGCCTTCTTCGCGCAGCAACGCGTTCAAGCGATGCCCTGTCAGCCCACCCGCAAGGTAAACGGCCTCAACAGCAGTGCCCAAGCGATGCAACACACGCGCCACATTGATGCCACCGCCACCAGGGTGAATTTGCGTGGGGCCACAACGCATCTTGTGGTCCGCGACCACATGGTCAATGCTGGTGGCGGTGTCCAAAGCGGGGTTCAAGGTCAACGTGACCACGCGTGACGCCGGGGCTGCACTCATGTCAAAACCACCAGCCTGGGTTGATCCACACCACGTACAAACCGGTGCCGACAAAAATGCTCAGCAAGGCGTGACGCAACCACCATTGCAAGGCCATGACCACGCACACGCACACGAGTTCAGCCCACGGCCATTGGGGGTGTTGCCCGTGTGCGCCCATCATGGCGTGCGCCAACAGCAGCGCCATGATCGCAGTGGGCAAGAAGGCGCGCACGCGTGCCACGACGGGGTGGTCTTGTAGCCAACGCGCGGCAAAGAAAGGCAAGGCGCGCAAAACCCAGGTGACCGCGCCCATCAGTGCAATGGCGCCGACCACATATGCCGAGTCCAAGGCTTGGTCCAAGTCAATCTCCCCTGCGGCGACTGGGCCACAGCGCAGCGACCACAACGACCACGGCCATGGACAACATCAAAGATTGTTGCGGCCACAACCAACGCAAAGGAAAGTAAGCCAGCAAGGCCACGGCCACGCTGTCCAGGCGTTGGTGCGCGCGCAACTGCTCGACCAAAAGCACGGCAAACAAAGCCGTCATGGCAAAGTCCAAACCAGCGAATTGCAGTTTGGCCGCAGCGCCCAAGGCCGCGCCCAGCATGGTCCCAAGCACCCACCACATTTGGTTCAGTGCCCCTAACAAGACCATGCGCTCAGGCGCAGTGGACTCTGGCAGGGTCGTGACCACGGCGTAGGTTTCGTCGGTCAGTGAGAAGGATTGATACAACCGGGCCCATGGCTTTTCGGGGCGGCGCTTGAGCAGAGACAAGCCGTAAAACACGTGGCGAAAGTTGATCACCAAGGTCGCCAAAGCCAGCGTGCCCAATGAGGCGCCCGCCGCGATCAGCGGCACCATCATGAACTGCGCGGCTCCCGCGTACAGCCAGAGACTCGCCAAGAGTGGCATCCACCACTCAGCGCCGGCTTGCATGAACAAAAAACCAAACACCGCCCCCAATGGCACATAGCCCATGGCCACCGGAATCGACAGACTCAGGTGGTCTAACCAAGAGGCGGAGCGCTGGGTCATCGCAGCCGAATGCGCCCGCTCACGCGGACATTGATCACGTCATTGCCAGCTTGTACAGGCACGGCCACGTCTTCTTCGGCCACCAAAGCACGCGCCATCATCACGGGATGACCCGGGTTGTTCGCCACGTCGCTGCCCACGTTGGCCTCCAACAATTCATAAGCACCATAACCAAACGCCTTGCTCACACTGGCCGCCTGCGCTTGAAAGGCCGCGATGGCTTCCAAGCGCAAGGCCTCGCGGGTTTTGCGCTCCAAGGCGCTGCTGACGCTGAAATCAACGGAGACAGCGACGAGGTCGCGCAGCTTCGCCGAGGCCTGGCCGATCAAACCAAAATCACGGCCACTGAGCACCAACTCGGCTGTGCCTTGCCAGCCACGCACCGAACCGGAATTGCTGTAGCGCGGCGACACATGAAAAGCGCCTGTTTGCACCTGCAAGGCTTCACCGCTGGCCATGCCCTGGACCGCACCAAGGGCTTGCTGCAAGCGCTGCTTGAGTTCGGCTTGTACGGCGGGTGCATCGGCGCCGTCTTTGCGCACGGCAAAGCGCATGCTCAACCAATCTTGCGCCACCGACTTTTGCGCCGACGCACTCAGCGTGACTTCACGCTGAGCCTCTGCGCCGACAGACAGCGGCGCCACTGCGAGCAGTGTGCAAGCCAGCGTTGCGTTGAACCAAGCCCTGACCCATGACTTTTTCATCTTGTTTCTCCCCTTTAAATAAATCACTGCGCGCGCTCGGTCAACAAAACCACCGCTTGCGCTTCGATGCTCAAACCCGAACCGACTGGCCCCAGACCCTCCGCAGTCTTGGCCTTGATGTTGACTGCTGCTTCAGACACCTGCAACAAAGCCGCCAACCGAGCCCGCATGGCCGCTTTGTGAGCGGCCAGCTTGGGCGCTTGTGCAACCACCGTGGTGTCGACGTTGACCACCGTCCATCCAGCGGCATGGACTTGGCTCAGCGCATGCATCAGCAAGGCCGCCGAGTCTGCGCCCGCATGCTGCGCATCGGTGTCGGGAAACAGGGTGCCAATATCGCCCAAACCCGCCGCGCCAAGGAGCGCATCGATGACGGCGTGCAACAAGGCGTCGGCGTCCGAGTGGCCCAGCAAGCCCTTGTGGTGAGGAATCTCCACTCCGCCCAAAACCAGACGCCGCCCCTGCACCAGCAAATGCGTGTCCCAGCCTTGGCCAATGCGCATGGCTGCACTCATGTTCGCTCTCCAGTCATTTGTTGGGCACGCAACACCGCCTCGGCCAGCGCAAAGTCGGATGGATAGGTGACTTTGACGTTCATCGCTGCACCCTCCACCAGCAACGGCGCCGCGCCAGCGCGCTCCATCGCGCTGGCCTCATCGGTGATGCCACTCAGGTCACCAGACAAGGCCTCGAACAAAGCGCCCAAGCGAAACATCTGCGGTGTTTGCGCCAACCACTTGTCGCTGCGCGCCAGGGTCTGGGCCACGCGCCCTTGCGCATCGGCCTGCTTCAAGGTGTCGGGCAGCGGCAGGGCCAGTAGACCCCCTTGGCCATCACGCAGACACGCCTGGACCAAGGCCTGCACATCGCTGGGGCGCAGCAAACAGCGCGCCGCGTCGTGCACCATGACCCAATCGTGTTGCGCAGCGCCGGTGTCGAGCAAATGCGCCAAGCCGGCCCGCACCGAAGCGGCCCGCGAATCGCCGCCGCGATGCAACAACTCGTAGTCTCCTGGTGGCAGCGGCCAGGCACGATCATCCGGCGCCAACACCACGATGCACCGTGACAACACAGCCAGCGGCGCAAAAGCCGCCAGCGTGTGCGCAACCAATGGCTTTCCCGCCAGCGGCATGTACTGCTTGGGTTGCCCGGCACCCGCGCGCGTGCCCACGCCTGCACAAGGCATGACCAAATGCACCTGAGGTGCTGGCGTTTGAGCGGGTTGGTGGGTATCTGCCATCAGGCCGGATTATGGCCGCTGCGTTGGCAGCATCGCGACAGTGAAGTCGCCCGAACAGTGCTCAGGCAAGGCCCCAGTGCGCCGCCAGGCTCAAGTCTTGCCACAACAGCGCGTGCTGGCCCGAGGCGTCGTGAGCCGCGCCTTGTTGCAACACGTCAAACTGGGGGTTGAGCAGCGTGGCCTGATGCACGGCTGGGGTCAAATCAACGCGCGCGATGCCCCAGTCGCTCAGGCGCTTGAGTTCTGGGGCCGAGATCACACCGTCTTGGTCAAGGTCCTGCCACACGCCCAGCACGTCGAAAAACGGATCTTGCGCGTCCAACACGGCGTCTTGGTTGCTGTCCCCGAATGTGCGCACGCCCGCCAACACCGACACCTCTGGCCAGGCACTCAAGTCCGCAGCCGACAAGCCTCGACCCACAAGCGCGTTGCTCCAATCGCTCACCAAAACGCCGTCCTCAGGACCCACCCAAGCCTGAGCATCGAGCACACCATCGCCATTGAAATCAGCACGCAACACTGAAGCGGCGATGGCACCGTCACCATTCAAATCAAAGGCCAACGCCGGGCTACCCCAGCGCAGCAACTGTTCGCCATCGCTGCTGGTGCCGTCGCTTTCGGTGATGCGCACCTGCAGCACCCGTGTGCCTCCGGCGTCTGCCGCCTGCGTTGACTCCCAGTGTGCACCGGCCACCAAGTTGGGTAAATCATCCGCCTCGAGGGCAAGGCTGGACGTACAGGTCAACCGCGCACCGTCCCATTGCCAGGCCCAGGTGTGACCGCTGGCCTGCAATTCGCCGGAGCCCGACGCTGCATCCAGAGGCAAGCGCAAATCACCCAACCACAAGACTTCGCCGCTTGAGGCTGGCGCACCAGTCAACGCGAAGCTGACTTGCACGCCTGGTGGGCTGCTGCCGCCAAAGCCCAGACTCAGGTCCGCCAAGTCAAAACGCCAAACCGGGGCTTGTCGTCCATCCACGTCAACATAGGTCAACTCATAAGTCCCCGTGTTGCTGAGCAAGTTGGTGAGGTCAAAATCAGCAACAAAGGCGCCCGCGTCATCGGCCGTGGTGGTGTAAACCGTCACGCCGTCTGGCGCACTGACCCGGATCAGTGCGCCCGGTGTCGCGCTGCCTTCGACATTCAACTGGCCGTCGCCATCCGTATCCCCAAACACCCGCACCGAAGCCACCGCCAAAGGCGGCGGCGAGGCTGCCGGCACGCCAACGGCTGTTGCACTGGCGGCCCAATCTGCCCAAACCGAGCCCACGCCGAGGGTTCCACCGAAAGCGACAACTGAGTCCGGTGCTTCGCTGGTCGGTGCTTCGCCGCGCAAGTGCAAATCGATGGCCTGACCTGGCTGCAAGTTGTAGTCGTAAACACTCAAGGGTTGTTGCGCCTGCACGTAGGGCACGCCAGCCAAATCAGTGAGTACAAAACCTTCACCACGCTTGTCCACTGCGAAATAGTCCTCAATGATGAAGTCTGACTCGCCAGTGTGGCCCTCGTGTCGCACCAACACGTGCAAATCATCCCCCTCGCGCTTGATGCCAATCGGCACCCCCAGACGTTCGCCTTTGGGCCCATGGATGGCGTAGCGAAGTCCCGGGTTCGCCTCAACGCGCACGGGGTACTGGTGGTTGGCCTGCAAGACAGCGAGAAAGCCCCGCGCGTCACGCAATGTGAGGAACACCCGAACCATCATCCCGAGTTCCGAGATGCCCGAGCTCGGGCGAGAAGAGAAATACGCATCACTTGGTAACAAGATGGTGGTTATTAATAATACCAAGGTTCTTATCAGACCCGGAAATGGCCTCCCACCGCTCGCGGATTCCGGGGCCTCAATCGGGCTCTCTACAATCCTCACACCCCCAAGGCGCTCGCGTTGGGGTTTTGGACTTTCCGAGCCCCAATCCATGCAAGCCCCCAAGCTCCAACCTGGTCAACGCTTCACTTCGCCCTTGCCTGCCTTGGGCGCCGATGCCGCTTGGTTGGCTGAAGTTGCCCTGCAACACCAAAGCCAGGGCAAACCGATGCTCATCGTTTGTGCGGACGCGGCCCATGCCACGCGCCTGCTGGACGAGATCCCGTTTTTTGCACCCAGCGTGCGCTGCGCCTTGTTTCCCGATTGGGAAACCCTGCCTTACGACCACTTCTCGCCGCACCAAGACTTGATCAGCGAGCGCTTGGCCACGCTGTGGCGCATCCGTCAGCGCGACGCCGAAGACGGCGCCGACGTCATCCTGCTCGGCGCCAGCACCGCCTTGTACCGCTTGGCCCCAGTCTCGTTTTTGGCGGCCTACACTTTTGAATTCACCGTGGGCCAGCAGCTCAACGAAGCCAAGCTGCGCGAGCAACTGGTCACCGCGGGCTACAACCACGTGGCCCAAGTCATCAGCCCCGGCGAATACTCGATTCGAGGCGGCCTGATCGACTTGTTCCCCATGGGCGCGACGCTGCCTTACCGCATCGATTTGTTCGACGACGAAATCGACTCCATCCGCAGCTTTGACCCCGACAGCCAGCGCAGCCTTTACCCCATCCCCAAAGTGCGTTTGCTACCCGGGCGCGAGTTCCCTCTGGACGAGGCCGCACAGCAACGTTTTCGTGGCCGCTGGCGCGAAATCTTGGAGGGCGACCCGACCAAGAGCCGCATCTACAAAGACATGGGCAATGGCGTGGCCACAGCCGGCATCGAGTACTACCTGCCGCTGTTTTTTGACGAAACCGCCACCGTGTTTGACTACGTGGGCGAAGACGCGACCGTTGTTTTGCACGGCGATTTGGAACCGGCCATGCAGCAGTTTTGGAGCGACACCCAAGACCGTTTCCGTCTGTTTCAGCACGACCCCGAACGCCCCGCCCTGCCCCCGTCCACGCTGTTCATGGATGCCGAGGGCTTTTACCGCGCAGCCAAACCTTTGGCCCAATGGTCTTTGCGCGCCAGCGACCACGAAGTCGGCGACGCGTTTTGGGCCAAGCTGCCGAAAGTCGCCGCCGACCGCAACGCGGAATCGCCCTTGCGTGCGCTGCAAGGTTTTGTCGCCAACGCCAAGCGCAGCTTGATCTTGGCCGAGAGCGAGGGCCGGCGCGAAAGCCTGTTGGATTTTTTGCGCCAAGGTCAAGTCAACCCGCCGGTGTTTGACGACCTGCACAGTTTTTTGAACAGCGACGAGCCTGTGGGCTTGGCGGTCTCCAAACTCAGCCAAGGTTTTTGGTGGCACGACCGAAACGTCGCGCTGATCACCGAGACCGAGCTGTTTGACGCCCCCCCGACCACGCGGCGGCGCAAGCGCCAAGAGCAAGCCAGCGACGTCGACACCTTGGTGCGCGACCTGTCGGAGCTGCAAGTGGGTGACCCGGTGGTGCACAACGCCCACGGCATCGGCCGCTACCGGGGGCTGATCCACATGAACGTGGACCCCAACAAACCCGAAGAGCAGCAAGAGTTTTTGCACTTGGAGTACGCCAACGAGGCGGTGCTCTACGTGCCGGTCAGCCAACTGCACCTGATCAGCCGCTACACCGGAGTCAGTGCAGACGAGGCGCCCCTGCACCGCTTGGGCAGCGGCCAGTGGGAAAAAGCCAAACGCAAAGCCGCCGAACAAGTGCGCGACACCGCCGCCGAGTTGCTCAACATCTACGCGCGCCGCCAAGCCCGAGAGGGCCACGCCTTTCGCTTTGACGTGCATGACTACGAGCGCTTTGTCGCTGACTTTGGCTTTGAAGAAACGCCTGACCAACGCGCGGCCATTCACGCCGTCGTGCAAGACATGGTCTCGCCGCGCCCCATGGACCGCTTGGTCTGCGGTGACGTGGGCTTTGGCAAAACTGAAGTCGCCCTGCGCGCGGCCTTTGTGGCGGTCACCGGGGGCAAACAAGTGGCGTTTTTGGCGCCCACCACCTTGTTGGCTGAGCAACACCACCAGACCCTGGTCGACCGCTTTGCGCGCTGGCCCATCAAGATCGCCGAGCTCAGCCGCTTTCGCACGACCAAAGAAATCAACGCCGCGATTGCGGGCCTGAACAACGGCACGGTGGACATCGTGGTGGGCACGCACAAGCTGCTGTCCTCCAGCGTCAACTTCAAAAACCTGGGCCTGCTCATCATCGACGAAGAGCACCGCTTCGGCGTGCGCCACAAAGAGGCGATGAAGGCCTTGCGCGCCGAAGTCGACGTCTTGACCTTGACGGCCACGCCCATCCCACGCACGCTGGGCATGGCGCTGGAGGGTTTGCGCGAGTTGTCCATCATCGCCACGGCGCCGCAGCGTCGCTTGGCCATCAAGAC
>JALRFN010000125.1 GCA_023268425.1 Burkholderiaceae bacterium
ACTTGGTCACGCGCATGGTCTGCGCCAACAGCCCGCTGTCCAGCGCCACACAAGCACGCATCCAACGCGTGGCCAGCATCAGCGGGGTGCATGACCTGCGCCCGCTGGTGTGGACTGATTTGAACGCCAGCCTGCACTTGGATGAGACCCAAGCCGCGCTGGAGAGCCCACTGCTGCTGCGTCCAAACACCCAAGCGTGCATCACCGCTTGGGTGGGAGCGGCCGAGCGCCCCGCCTTCGTGCAGCAAAGCGAAGCTTTGCACCTCGTTTGGTCCATGTTGGGCGCAAACGTCCACCTACACCGCGAGGCTTCGCGCCATCACTTCGACGTCATCGACGACCTCTGCCAAGCCAGCAGTGGGCTGTGCGAGGCGTGGTTGGGGAGCACCTGCGGGCACTGACGGCGCGCGACGCCTGGCGCATCAGCGCAGGGCGCGGTAAATCGTCTCGGCCAACTCGCTGGAAATACCGGCCACGCGCTGCAGATCTTCGGTGCTGGCGTCGGCCACGCCACGCACACCGCCAAAATGGGCCAGCAAAGCCGCGCGCTTTTTTGGACCCACGCCTGGAATGTCCTCCAAGCGGCTGGAGCCGGTGCGCAGCTTCGCGCGTTTCGCGCGCATGCCCGTGATGGCAAAACGGTGCGCCTCGTCGCGTATTTGCGCCACCAACATCAGGGCTGCCGAGTCGTGACCGAGGTAGACCTTCTCTCGACCATCGGCAAACACCAACTCTTCCAGGCCAACTTTGCGACCCTCGCCTTTTTCAACGCCCACCAGCCTGGAGATGTCCAAGCCCAACTGCAAGAACACCTCGCGCGCCGTGCTGATCTGGCCTTTGCCGCCGTCGATCAACACGACATCGGGCAAATCTTTGGGGACTTGACCGTCGGCCGCCTCCACCAACTTGCTGTAACGTCGCGTCAACACTTGGCGCATGGCGGCGTAGTCGTCGCCACCCGTGATGCCTTCGATGTTGTAGCGTCGATACTGTGCCGACTGCATTTGGTGCTGGGTGAAGACCACGCACGAGGCCTGGGTCGCCTCGCCCGCAGTGTGCGAAATATCGAAACATTCGATGCGCAGGCTTGCCAAGTCGTCTGGCGTCAAATCCAATGCCTCGGCCAGCGCGCGCGTGCGTGCTTGCTGAGAACCCTCTTCTGAGAGCAAACGCGTCAACTGTCGAAGCGCGTTTTGCTCGGCCATATCCAACCACGCCTTGCGCTGCTCACGCGGTTGGTGAACCGCATGCACCTTGCGCCCCACCGCTTCGGACAAGGCCTCGATCAACTCCGAGCCCAGCGCGTGCGAAGTCACCAAAACTCGGGGCATGGGCACTTGCTGGTAGTGCTGCGACACAAAGGCACGCAAGACCTCAGCGGCGACTGAGCCCGGGTCGTGGTGTTCGCCAAAAGCCACCGCGTCTTCAACATGGGTGGGGAAGTACGGGCGATCGCCCAAATGCCGACCACCACGCACCATGGCCAGGTTCACACAAGCCCGTCCGCCTTGCACCACCACGGCCAAGATGTCGACATCGACGTCTTCAACGCCATCAATGACTTGTTGATGCAAGACCTTGGACAAAGCCGCGATTTGGTTGCGCACCTCCGCCGCTTGCTCGAAGGCGAGCGCCTCGGCGTGCGCCATCATTTGGTCTTGCATTTGCTTCATCAAGCTTTGCGTTTGCCCCTTCAAAAAGGCCGTCGCCTTGTGCACGTCGGCTCGGTAATCCTCCTCAGCAATCTTGCCCACACACGGCCCAGAACAACGCTTGATTTGGTAGAGCAAACAAGGCCGTGAACGGTTGTTGTAAACCGTATCCTCGCAGGTGCGCAGGCGAAACACCTTTTGCATCAACTGAATCGTCTCTTTGACGGCCCAGGCGCTGGGGTAAGGCCCAAAGTATTCGGCTCGGCGGTCAATCAAACCGCGGAAATAGGCCATGCGCGGAAAGCCGTGGTGGGTGAACTTCAAATAGGGATAGCTCTTGTCGTCGCGGAACAAGATGTTGTATTTGGGGTTCTGCGTCTTGATCAGGTTGTTTTCAAGCAGCAAGGCTTCCGCCTCTGAACGCACGACCGTGGTGTCCATGCGCGCGATGCGGCTGACCATGTGGCCAATGCGCGTGCCATCTTGGCGCTTTTGGAAGTAAGTGGACACCCGCTTTTTGAGCGCCTTGGCTTTGCCCACATACAGCAACTGCCCATTGGCGTCAAAGTAACGGTACACACCCGGCAAGTTGGGCAGCGCAGCGACCTCGGCGACCAAGGCCTGCCAAGTGGCGTCGTCAGCGACTGGCGCAGGGTCTTGCGCCATGGCCTCGCGCTCCTCAGGGCTCAAAGGGTCGGTGTCGTGCACGCTCTTTTTCTTCATGCGCCGCATTGTGCCGCGCGCTGGCAGCAAATGACGGGCCCATTCGCCCTGGCTTGCATGGACAATCGTGCGCATGCAAGCCCCCACGCACCGCCACTGGCACTTGTTTTGCCGCGTCATCGACAACTTTGGTGACATCGGGGTGGCTTGGCGCCTGGCCAGCCAGTTGGCTGGGCGTGGTCAAAGCGTCACGCTGTGGGTGGACGACGCCAGCGCGCTGGCGTGGATGGCCCCCAGCGGCCAGCCCGGCGTGGTGGTTCAACCATGGCCTGAGGCCTTGACCGATGCTGACTGGCCTACTCAGCCCTGTGTGGTGGTGGAGCTGTTTGGCTGTGAGCTGCCCACCTGTGCGCAACAACGCATCGCCGAGCACGCACAACCGCTGTGCTGGGTCAACCTCGAATACCTCAGCGCCGAAAGCTACGTGGCGCGCAGCCACGGCTTGCGCTCGCCCGTCATGAGTGGCCCGGCAAGTGGGCGCGACAAGTGGTTTTTCTACCCAGGGTTCACGCCTGAGACCGGCGGCTTGCTGCGCGAGACTGGCTTGATGCGCGCGCGTGAAGACTTTGAGCCCCAGGCGTGGCACCAGAAACATAGCAGCAACGCGCAGGCCGACGCGCTGTGGCTCAGCCTGTTTTGCTACGAGCCACCCGCGCTTGGCGCGCTGTTGGACACGCTTGACCACACACACGCGTTGCTGATCACGCCCGGACGCGCTGAACGCGCTGTGTCGCAACATGCAGACCTTGGCGTTTGGCCCCCTTCTTGGCGGCGTCTCGCCCAAACCAGTCAAGCCGAATTTGACCGGCTGTTGTGGGCCTGCGATTTGAACTTCGTGCGCGGCGAAGATTCTTTGGTGCGTGCAATTTGGGCCGGACAAGCCCTGATCTGGCAGATCTACCCCCAAGACGACCAAGCGCACCACGACAAGTTGCTGGCCTTTTTGGACTGGGCAGATGGACCGGCCGACTGGCGCCAAGCCCATTTGACTTGGAATGGACTGTCCTCGTCGCCCTGGCCCAGCCTGACTCGAGCGCGCTTGGCCACGTGGCGCGAGCTCACGCAAGACGCCCGACGGCGGTTGCTGGCACAAAGCGATTTGTGCACCCAACTGCAAAACTTTGCCGACGCACACAGCTGAAAACCAGCCCAAGGGCACGAATCCGCCCAGTGGTGGTGGCCGCGGGGCGGTTAAAATGCGCGCTTTGGCTTTTTTGGCCACGCCAGTTCAATCCCAAACGGAACGTTTATGAAAATCGCTCAAGAAATCCGCGCCGGCAACGTCATCATGCAAGGCAAAGACCCCATGGTGGTGTTGAAGACCGAGTACAGCCGCGGTGGCCGCAACGCCGCGACCGTGCGCATGAAGCTCAAGGCGCTGTTGACCAACTCGGGCACCGAAGTGGTGTTCAAGGCCGACGACAAGATCGACAACATCGTGTTGGACAAAAAAGAGTGCACCTACTCCTACTTTGCCGACCCCATGTACGTGTTCATGGACGCAGACTACGAGCAATATGAAGTTGAAGCCGAGAACATGGGCGACGCGCTGAACTACCTCGAAGACGGCATGGCCGTGGAAGTGGTGTTCTACGAAGGCAAGGCCATCTCTGTAGAGATCCCCACTTCTGTCGAGCGTGAAATCACTTGGACCGAACCCGCCGTCAAAGGCGACACTTCAGGCAAAGTCTTGAAGCCCGCTAAGATCGCCACGGGTTTTGAAATCGCCGTGCCGCTGTTTGTCGATCAAGGCGACCGCATCGAAATCGACACCCGCACAGGCGAATACCGCAAGCGCGTCTAAACCTGCCTGCTCCGCCAACAGCCCCGCACCGGCGGGGCTTTTTTGTGCCCGCTGCTTCCGTGCGAGCGATGCGGTCATCAAAGCCGCGCACAATGTGCGCATGAACAAAGATGCACTGATTCACGACAACCGCTTGATTGACGCCTGGGCCGATGTGCTGGCCAACGGCGATGAGTTGGACAAGTTTGCCCGCCACAGCCCCCGACTGGCCTTCAACGACCCCGAGTTCATGCTGCGACGAGAAGTGCGTGGCGTGCGCTTGCAACTCGAACTGCTCAAACCCGACTTGGCACAGCAAGCCCTGGGGGTGCAACACACGGTGGTGGTCTTTGGCAGCGCCCGCTTGCGCAGCCAAGCAGACGCTGAAACCGCCGTGAGCGAAGCTCAAGCCAGTGGTGACCCCAAGGAGCTCAAAAGAGCCCAGCGCTTATTGCGCAACGCGCCGTATTACGAGGCTGCGCGTCGCTTTGCACAATTGGTGTGCAGCCACAACAACCGCTGCGCCGCTGACGAACAACTGCACATTTGCACCGGCGGCGGCCCCGGCATCATGGAAGCGGCCAACCGCGGCGCCTATGAGGTGGGCGCGATGAGCGTGGGTTTGAACATCGCCCTGCCCCACGAGCAATTCCCCAACCCCTACATCACGCCGGAGTTGAATTTCAAGTTTCACTATTTCGCCATCCGCAAGCTGCACTTCATGATGCGCGCCAAGGCGCTGCTGGCCTTCCCCGGTGGTTTCGGCACCTTGGACGAGCTGTTTGAAGTCATCACGCTGGTGCAATGCAAAAAATCCAAGCCCGTACCCATCATCCTCTTTGGCACCGCCTACTGGCGGCGCTTGATCGACTTTGAACTGCTGGTTGAAGAAGGCATGATCGCGCCAGAGGACATGGACTTGATCACCTTGGTCGATTCGCCAGAAGACGCGTGGGAGGCCATCCAGCGCTTTTATATTTTGAACAGCGGCGAGGTAGTGGGCACCGACACCGACGGCATCTGAAACCCATCTCGCTCCGCAAACAACAAAGCCACCCGCGGGTGGCTTTGTTGCATCTGATCAAACGGATTTGATCAATGGGGCAACAAGCGGAAGCACATGATCGCCACCAACGTGGGCAACAATGCCGCGCTCAGCAAGCCCAAGGGGTTGATCGCGCCCTCATCAAAGGTGCCCTTCAAAATCGACGCCCCCGCCGGGTTGGGTGCGTTGGCAATGATGGTCAAGCCACCGCCCGTGACCGCACCAGTGACCAAGGCGTATTTGAAGGGCTCACTGAGGCCTTCCACCAGTGAACCCAAGTAGGTCAGCGCCGCGTTGTCGGTGATGGCCGTCAAGGCTGTGGCGCCAAAGTAAACCTGGGTTTCGTCCATGGCCATCAACGCGGGTTGCAACCACCACTGCTGCATGCCGCCCAACACCACCAAACCACCCAGGAAGAAGCCCACCAAGAGGCCTTCACGCAAAATCAGGCGATCTTGGTGTTGAGGGTAAGCCGTGGCGATGCCCATGAACAACAAGAACAGGGCCGAGAACACCGCTGGATGGTGAGCAAACACCACCACACCCGCCAACAACAAGATGTGCACGGCGACCATGGCCAGCGGCACGCCGCTGTAAGGTGATTCTTTGCTGTAACTCAGACCCTTGAGCTCTTTGGAGAAGATCAAGGCCACTGCCGTGGCGTTGATCAGCACCGCAATGGCAGCCTTCCAACCGATGTGGGTCAGCATGTACACGATGTCGTAGTTCCACTTCGCAGCGACCATCAAAATCGGCGGCGCGGCATAGGGGGTCAACGTGCCGCCAATCGACACGTTGACAAACAACACGCCCAAGGAGGCGTAGCGCAAGCGCGAAGACACCTTGCCAAAAATCGTGTCGCGCATCAACAAAGCCGCCAGTGTCATCGCCGCGGGTTCGGTGATGAAAGAACCCAACAGCGGCACCAAGGCCAAGGCCGTCCAATAAAACACCATGGTCTTGTTGGCAGGCACCAGACCGACGAAACCTTGCACCAACTGAGAGGCCATCTGCAAAATGGGCCGACTGCCGGCGATCACCATGATCGAGAACACAAACATCGGCTCCGTGAAGTTGCGGCTGTCCAAGTAAGAGACTGCCTCATGGCTGTTCTCCAGCAGGCTGACCACCACCATCAACACCATGGCCCAAAAGCCAAACACGATCTCAACCTCGGCCAACAAGTGCCAAATGCCCGCGTGGGTGGGCCGGGTGTGCGCCAAGTGTTCAAAAAACTTGGTCGAAAAGGTGTGAATCAGGGCCAGCGCAAAGATGATTGCTGCGGCCAATTGGACCGTGGTCGGGTTCATTGTTGATGTCTCCAGGGAGTCGGAACGCGTGGGCGGGCAAGCGCCGCGCCGTCGCCGCATTGTATGCGGGGCCTTTGCAGTTTCAGTGTGCTCAAGACGCGTCCACGTCTGGAGGCAGCATCTGAGCGTGCTCTTGCTCGGGTAACGCTTGCACCGAACGCAAAGCCTTGTGCATCACACGTGTGCGGGCCTGGGCTTGGTCCAAGGTATTGAGCACCGTCTGAGTCTGCGTGCGCACCTTCTCCAGCACCCCACCAAATTTGTCGAACTCGGTCTTGACGGCACCCAAGACCTGCCAGACCTCACTGGAGCGTTTCTCCAAAGCCAAGGTGCGAAAGCCCATGTGCAAAGAGTTCAGCATCGCCAACAAGGTCGTCGGGCCAGCCAGTGTCACGCGGTGCTCGCGCTGCAATCGCTCCATCAACCCCGGTACCCGCAAGACCTCGGCATACAGACTCTCGGTGGGCAAAAACAAAATCGCAAAGTCGGTCGTGTGCGGCGGCTCCAGGTATTTTTCAGCGATGGACTTGGCTTCTTGGCGCACCGTCGCTTCCAAGGCTTTTTGCGCCGCCTGCACCGCGCTGGCGTCTGCACGCTGTTGCGCGTCCAGCAAGCGTTCGTAATCTTCGGTCGGGAACTTCGCGTCAATCGGCAGCCAAACCTCTGAGGCTTCGTCTTGGCGTCCGGGCAAGCGCAGCGCAAAGTCGACCAACTGGCGCGAGCCTGGGCGTGTTGCCACTTGAACCGCATATTGCTCTGGCGTGAACACCTGCTCCAGCAAGGCATGCAGTTGGGCTTCGCCGAACATGCCACGCGACTTGACGTTGCTCAATAGGTGTTTGAGGTCGCCAACACCTTGGGCCAAGCTGTGCATTTCGCCCAAGCCCTTGTGCACCAGCTCCAAGCGTTCCGCTACCTGTTTGAAGCTCTCTCCCAAACGCTGGTGCAAAGTGGCTTGGAGTTTCTCGTCCACCACTTGCCGCATCTCATCGAGCTTGGCTGCATTGCCTTGTTGCAACTGGCGCAACTGGGCATCCAAGGTGTCACGCACCTCTTGCAAACGGCGCAGCGTCGATTCGTTGACGGCCTGCAACTGCGTGCTCAAGGTGTCGCCAACGTGTTTCTGCAACAGGGTGATTTGCTGGGCCAAGGCGTCGATTTGCGCGTTCTGCGTTCGCACCCCATCGCCCACTTGAGCCAACAAAGCCGTTTGCTGTTGGGCGAGGGACTGACCCAACTCCAATCGACTCGTGCGCGCACTCTCGTTCAACGTGGCCGCCAAGCGCCGCTCTTGATCAGCGCTTTCGCGCTGCAATTGCGCGCCCAAAGCCTCAAGGTGCTGTTGCAAATCTCTGGCCAACTGCGCTTGCGCGGACATGCGTTGCAACACCAACCACAAGGCCAGCAACAGCAAGACCGCCAGGCCCGCCGCGCCCCAAAAGATCGTCAACTCGATGGTCAAGCCGCCCACCCTGTCAAGCCTTCGGGTACTGGGGTCAAGGCTTGCTGTGTCGTGGCCAAGGCCACCAAATTGTCGGCCGCCAGAGTCGCCATGGCCAAACGCGTGGCGCGGCTGGCGCTGGCGATGTGCGGCGTCAAGACCACGTTGCGGCAATTCAGCAGCTCGGGATGAACCTGCGGTTCGCCCTCAAAAACATCCAAGCCCGCTGCGGCAATGACGCCCGTTTGCAGGGCCTGGGCCAGCGCCGCATCATCAACCACGCCGCCACGCGCGATGTTGATCAACGTCGCTGTGGGCTTCATTTGAGCCAACTCCGCGCCGCCAATCGCGTGGTGGGCGCTGGGGCTGTAGGGAACGACGATCATCAAGTGGTCAGCTTGCATCAACAGCTGGTCTTTGCTCACATAGCGGGCTTTGCACGCGGACTCGGTCGGCGCGTCTAAGCGGCTGCGGTTGTGGTAGATCACATCCATGCCAAAGCCATGGGCGCCCCGCTTGGCGATGGCTTGACCAATGCGCCCCATGCCCAAGACCCCCAAGGTGCTGCCGTGCACGTCGGGGCCGATCATCATGTCCACCGACCAACGGTCCCAGCGGCCAGCACGCAAATAGGCTTCGGCTTCGGTGATGCGCCGCGCGGTCGCCAGCAGCAAGGCAAAACCGAAATCGGCCGTGGTTTCGGTCAACACATCCGGCGTGTTGGTACACACCACGTCGTGCGCCCGGCAGGCGGCCACGTCGATGTTGTTGTAACCCACCGCCATGTTGCACACCGCGCGCAGCTGCGGGTTGGCCTGCAGCAGCGCGTCGTCGATGCGCTCGCTGCCGGTCGTCAGCACCCCCCAGCACCCTGCCAAGCGCTGGCTCAGCTCTGCAGGACTGAACACCGCATCGGCGTCGTTGGCCACGCACTCAAAGTGCTCGCCCAACCGGGCCATCACCTCGGGGAAAATTCGCCGGGCCACCAGCACGCGGGGCTTGCTCACTCAGACCTCCAGCAACTCGACATCGAAATACAGCGTGGCGTTGGGCGGGATGACGCCGCCAGCGCCGTAGGCGCCATAGCCCAAGTGCGGCGGAATCACCAAGCGTCGGCGCCCGCCCACACACATGCCTTGCACGCCCTCATCCCAGCCGCCAATCACTTGGCCC
>JALRFN010000162.1 GCA_023268425.1 Burkholderiaceae bacterium
CCTGTAGAATCCCAAGGACAACCTAATCTTTTACAGCAGCGTATGCAGGAAGCCGCTGCACGACAGCGCGAGCAAGAAGCTCTGCAACAGCAACAGGCGCAACAAGCAGCATCATTGGTGTGGATGCGTCCATTGAGCCCAGCTTCGGCAACCTGTCGGTCAAGTCCAACCTGTCCGGTGAGTTCACCGTGGTCAACAGCTACTTGGTGCGTGACTTGAAAGCGCTGGGTTTGTGGGACGACGTCATGGTCATGGACCTCAAGCACTTCGATGGCTCTTTGGCGCAAATCGATCGCGTGCCCGATGAGCTCAAGGACTTGTACGCGACCGCGTTTGAAATCGATACACGCTGGTTGATTGAAGCGGCAGCGCGTCGCCAAAAGTGGATCGATCAAGCCCAGTCCTTGAACATCTACATGGCTGGTGCATCGGGCAAGAAGCTCGACGAAACCTACAAGTTGGCTTGGGTGCGTGGTTTGAAGACCACTTACTACTTGCGCACGATGGCGGCCACGCATGTGGAGAAGTCAACCGGGCGCTTGGGGCAACTCAATGCCGTCTCCAGCGGTGCAGCGAGCAGCAGCGCGTCGCCCGCTGCGGCGCCACCGGCACAAGCCGCTGCGCCAGCGACCGACATCAAGTTCTGCGCCCTGGATGATCCGGGCTGCGAAGCTTGCCAATAAGCGGGTCGCATTGAAGCAAATGCGCAACACAACAGCGCGCTGATGTGAGTGTGCGTTTGCTTTTTTTGATCCTTGATGAATAATTCGACTTCATAGGAATGCCATGCTGACTTGGGAAGACCAACAAACTGCAACACCACGTGTTTCGCCTGCTGCCACGCCGGCGGCTGCTTCGTCTCCGGTAGCTGCGTCTGCACAAACGACCAGCGCTGCTGCAGTCAGTGAACGCCGCGTCAACGTCGCGGACAAGCGCATCATCAACGGCCAAACCGACGTGAACCAGTTGGTGCCGTTCAAATACAAATGGGCTTGGGAAAAATACCTCGCCACTTGCGCCAACCATTGGATGCCGCAAGAAGTGAACATGACGCGTGACATCGCCTTGTGGAAAGACCCCAATGGGCTGACCGAAGACGAGCGCCGCATTGTCAAACGCAACTTGGGTTTCTTTGTGACGGCTGATTCATTGGCCGCCAATAACATCACGCTGGGCACTTACCGCCACATCACCGCGCCCGAGTGCCGACAGTTCCTGTTGCGTCAAGCCTTCGAAGAAGCCATCCACACCCACGCGTATCAGTACATCGTGGAGAGCTTGGGCTTGGACGAGTCTGAGATTTTTAACGCGTACCACGAGGTGTCATCGATTCGTGACAAGGACGAATTCTTGATTCCCTTCATCGACGCGATCATGGACCCCAACTTCAAGACGGGAACGCTGGAAGCGGACCAGACCTTGTTGAAATCCATCATTGTGTTTGCGTGCCTGATGGAGGGTTTGTTCTTCTATGTTGGGTTCACGCAAATTTTGGCGCTGGGTCGCCAAAACAAGATGACAGGTGCCGCTGAGCAGTACCAGTACATCTTGCGTGACGAGTCCATGCATTGCAATTTCGGCATCGACCTGATCAACACCGTGAAACTCGAAAACCCACAGTTGTGGACCGCAGAATTCAAAGAAGAGATCAAAGGCCTGTTCCTGCATGCCGTGGAACTGGAATACAAATACGCCGAAGAC
>JALRFN010000207.1 GCA_023268425.1 Burkholderiaceae bacterium
CGGCCAAGGACAAGATGCGTGGCAAGAATCGCCCCATCATGAACGACAACCTGGGCGAAGGGTTTGGCAGCTTCTTGTTTGACGCCTGTGACAACATCCTTTCACGCACCAAGGGCGCCGTGTACATCGCCATGTCCTCGAGCGAATTGGACACCCTGCAAGCGGCGTTTCGCGCTGCAGGCGGCAAATGGTCGACCTTCATCATCTGGGCCAAGAACACCTTCACGCTGGGCCGTGCGGATTACCAGCGCCAATACGAGCCCATCCTCTACGGCTGGAAAGACGGCACCGATCACTACTGGTGCGGCGCCCGTGACCAAGGTGACGTGTGGAACGTCAAGAAACCCGCCAAGAACGATTTGCACCCCACCATGAAGCCGGTGGAACTGGTGGAACGTGCCGTGCGCAACAGCAGCAAAACCCGTGACCTGGTGCTGGATCCTTTCGGTGGCTCCGGCTCCACGTTGATTGCCTGTGAAAAGTCAGGGCGTCGTGCCCGGCTCATTGAACTCGATCCCAAGTACGTCGACGTGATCGTCAAGCGTTGGGAAGAGTTCACCGGCGGCAAGGCCACACGAGTGTGCCCTGCCGTCGACGAGTCATTGGTTGTGGCTGATCACGAAGCGATGCTGTAAATCCGGATGCCACCAGGCGCTTTGTCCGAGGTGATGTCCAGCCCCAACTTCTTTTTGAGTGCGCCGGCCATCGCGCCTCGGACCGTGTGTGGCTGCCAGCCAGTGGCCTCGCAGATTTGGTCGACGGTGGCACCTTCCGGGCGTTTGAGCATTGCAATCACTGTCGCTTGCTTGCTGTTCTCGCGGGTTCTCACCTCGCGGTGTTCAATGAATGGTGGCTTTAGCCCCAGGGCTTCGTAACCAGCCCTGGTGACCACGGTCTCGTGCTTGACCTGAGCGATCAGGCCACCGCGGCGAAGGCTCACGATGACTTTGTCTTTGGCGCCTCCCTTGAGGGCATCGGGAAACCAGAGCAGCTTGCCCTGGGTCTGGGCCAGAGCGTGGGACAAGATGGCGTGTTGGGTGGGGGTGAGTAGGTTGGACATGTTGCATCTCCTAATCAGTTGGGGGTTTGTTTGGCGCTGGCTTTTTGCCCAGCTTCGAAGGCATTGATAAGGGCCTGCCGGATGCCCCAGACGCTCACGTCATAGAAGTCGAGTCGATCGCTGTTGCGGGTCTGAAGCGTCTCGACAAAGAGGTGCTCGGCAGCGATGCGCTGCAGCAGTTGGTCGCGGGCTTTCGAATCCATCACTGTTTGCCTTCCAGCTTGTGAAGCTGGCGGGCACGATCGAAGCCCACCCAGTTGCCTTCAAGGTCCAGGCCTCGGGAGGCCAGTTCTTCTTTGGCCAGTTGGTTGAGATCCAACTCTCCTGCGGCCACGGCACAAAGGACTTTGGTGAGCGTGGTCTGGATGAAGCCGAGCTCATCGACCGTGAATTTGGTGTTGCTGTAGGACATGCGTGCTCCAGGCGGTTGTTGATGACGTTCGTATGAACGCTTCACTTCCCAAAGAAGACAAGTCATTTCAGAACATCTGTCGCTTCCTTCTTGATCAACTCCCCAACATGCCCCGAAGTGCCCCCACACCGTGCCGATACCCGGGGTGCGCAGCGGTACTGGCAACCCCGGGCTTTTGCCCCCAACACCAGGCCAGCACGCACCGTGACTACGGGCGGGCCAGACGCGGCTTTGATGCCTAGGTCGGCTTCTACCAGTCCAAGGACTGGCGGGTGTTGAGGGCTGCGGTGTTGCGTGATGGCCCGCTGTGCGTGGCCTGCCAAGCGAAAGGCCTGTTGGTTGCAGCCACCGTTGTTGACCACGTGGTGCCGCTCAAGGACGGTGGCGCCCGCTTTGACAGGGCCAACCTGCAGCCTCTCTGCGTCTCTTGCCACAACCGCAAGACGGCCAGAGAGACTGCCGGTCGGCGCTAGGCCGCCAGACACCCCCCTAGGGGGGGCGAATCTCTACGGTTGGGTGGCGCAGATGCGTGCGCTTGCCCAAATTTTTGCGCGTGCAAATTGAAAAAGAATTTTTGGCTATTTCTTGGCGGTGCTCATGCCCAGCCAGGACTTCAACTGGTCCTTCGGATTCATGCTAGCCATTTCATTTTTGAAGTCTGAAATGGCTTCATTGACGCCACCGGTGGGTAGTGAAAAGCCGCAAATTTCAGACTCATTGGGTTCGACATCACTGGCGCCAACGGCTTTGGAAAGCTGATTGATGTCCTTGAATAGCTCGCAGTCGCTGTTGATTTCATAAATCGTTGCGCCCGCAATCACGAGGACGCCGGCAACTGGAATGACTCTTTCAGGAAGCGTAGCGATGCTGACGACCTTTTGTCTGACCAGGCGCTTTAC
>JALRFN010000231.1 GCA_023268425.1 Burkholderiaceae bacterium
ATCACGCGGCCACTGGCTTGTGCGGACACCGTGGCTTGTTCGCGCGCTTGCATGCTGCCGTCCAAGGTGATGCCTGAGCCCACCGATTGCGCCGCCAAGGTGGCCACAGCCACTGGGGGTTGGGCTTGCGCCATGGCGCTGGCGCTGAATGCACTCAAAGCCAGCCAGGCAACGATGGATAAGCGGGGAAACTTCATGCGGAACTCCAGGGCATTTTGTCTTTGGCGCGCAGTATAAAACATACCCCAGGGGGTATGCAAGCCCCCTGGATTCATCCAGGGATACTTGAGTTCAGTCCAAGGCTTGCACGCGCACGCTCACTCGGGGTGCCAAGGCGCACATCAATTCATACGCAATCGTGCCGGCCGCTTGCGCGACCTCGTCCACGGGCAGTTGCGCGCCATCGCGACCCTGACCCCACAACACCACCTCGTCACCGACGGCAGGTGAATGCCCTGCCGTTTCCACGGGCGTCAAATCAACCGTCAACATGTCCATGCTGACGCGCCCAACGGTGCGCGTGCGCACGCCTTGCACCAACACTGGCGCGCCGACCTCAGTGCCCGCGTGGCGGGGGTAACCGTCTGCATAGCCACAGGCCACCACCCCAACGCGCATGGCGCTGGGCGCTTGAAAGGTCGAGCCATAGCCCACGGTCTCTCCGACCTCGAGGTGTTGGATGGCGAGCAACTGGCTGCGCAAGCTCATGGTCGGCTGCAAGCCCCAGGCACTGGCACTGCGGGCCGGGGCGTCGGGCGCGCTGCCGTACAAGGCGATGCCCAAACGCACCCAATCAGCAGGCAGACCGCGCTGTGCTGCGTGGCGCAAAATCGCCGCGCTGTTGGCCACACAGTGTGCTGCGGGCAAGCCTTCGGTGGCGCTTTGGTAAACGTCCATTTGCGCCGCCACGCCTTTGGGGCCATCGGCGTCCGAAAAGTGGGTCATCAAGCTGATTTGGTCCACTTGGCTCAAGGCTTGCAGCCGCGCCCAAGCGGTGCGAAACCCATCCGGCTTGAAGCCCAGGCGGTTCATGCCCGAGTTCAACTTCAAATACACATGGTGACCTTGGTGGGTTTTGTGCTGCGCCAACCAATCAATTTGGGCCTCGTGGTGCACCACGTGCCACAAGTCCAAGCGCGAACACCACTCCAAGTCACGCGGCTCAAACACGCCCTCCAACAGCAAGACGGGGCCGCGCCAGCCCAAGCTGCGCAAAGTTTGGGCCTCTGATAAGTCCAACACCGCCAAGCCATCCGCCGCGCGAACCGCATCGAACACCCGCTGCACCCCGTGGCCGTAGGCGTCGGCCTTGAGCACGGCCCAAACCCGCGCGTCAGGCACCGCCTGGCGCGCGACCGAGAGGTTGTGGCGCAGGGCGGGCAAATGGATGGTGGCTTCAATCGGGCGCGGCATGAGTTCTCCAGGGCTGTGCACCTCAACGCAGGCGCCACGAACGGCGCAACGGCGTCAGGGCCACATGCTATAACCCTCGCGGCACCTCGGGCCGGCCTGGCTCGGCACTGCAGCCATTTATTTTTTGCCTTGACCCCGGACAGACCCACCCACACCCCATGAAGCGCGGCTTTTACACCATCATGACCGCGCAGTTTTTCAGCTCGCTGGCCGACAACGCCTTGTTTGTGGCGGCGGTGGAGCTGTTGCGACCGCACGACCCGACGGGCTGGCAACGGGCAGCCTTGGTGCCCATGTTCGCGCTGTTTTACGTGATCTTGGCGCCATTTGTGGGCGCTTTTGCTGACGCACACGCCAAGGGACGGGTGATGTTTGTCAGCAACGCAATCAAAGCCGTGGGTTGTCTGATGATGCTGTGGGGCGGCCACCCGCTGGCCGCTTACGCCATCGTGGGTCTGGGCGCCGCAGCGTATTCGCCAGCCAAGTACGGCATCTTGACGGAGCTGTTGCCGCCTTCGCAGTTGGTCAAAGCCAATGGGTGGATCGAAGGCCTGACCATCACCTCCATCATCTTGGGTGTGGTCTTGGGCGGCTGGTTGATCGGACCTCAAGTCTCGCCCTGGTTGCTGCGCCTGTCGCCGCCAGGCATACACACCGGCGCGCAAGCCGCGATTGCGTGTTTGATTTTGGTTTACCTGCTGGCCGCCTGGTTCAACACGCGCATCCCGCAAACCGGGGTGGCGCTGCGCCCCATGCCGCGCAATTGGTTGTTGTTGCTGCCTGATTTTTACGATTGCAACCGCACCCTGTGGCGTGATCGCCTGGGCCAGATTTCACTAGCCACCACCACTTTGTTTTGGGGCGTCAGCGGCAACCTGCGTTACATCGTACTGGCCTGGGCCGCTGCCGCGCTGGGCTATTCGACCAGCCAAGCTTCCAGCTTGGTCGGCGTGGTCGCGATTGGCACCGCCGCAGGTGCGATCGCCGCCTCACTGCACATGCACTTGGATCGCGCCACGCGGGTCATGCCCTTGGGCATCTTGATGGGCTTGTTGGTGGTGTTGATGAACTGGATCGACCACTTTTGGGTGGCCACGCCCTTTTTGATTGCCCTGGGCGCCATCGGCGGCTTTTTGGTCGTACCGATGAATGCCTTGTTGCAGCACCGTGGCCACATGCTGATGGGGGCGGGGCGCTCCATCGCCGTGCAAAACTTCAACGAGCAAGCCGCGATTTTGGCGCTGGGCATGGGCTACAGCGCGGCCACCGGTTGGGGCGTGTCTGCGTTTGCGGCCATCACTGGCTTTGGTTTGCTGGTGGCCGCTGCCATGGCCGCCATCCAAGTTTGGCATCGACACAATGAGCGCCACCACGGCGATGAACTGCGGCGTTTGTTGGCCTTGGCTCGCGACGAGCAACCGCACTGACCACGCGCAGCGGGTGTGATCGCACAGACTTGTTCACCCGCGTCACCCCATGCCGCCCAAAAGGCGCAAATCGCAAGCGATCTTCACAATTTGTTACCCATCACAGCGCGTGATTTGCTTAGCATCCAATCATTGAGAACGGATGAATGATGTTGACGCAACTGGCTCGTTTCGTGATGGCTTGCTCGGTGGCTGGTGCCGCCGGCGCTGCCGCGACCGAGACCAACACACGCGCCTTGGATTTTGATTTTTCGCCCCTGTCCTTGCACCAGGCTGAGCACGACCGCATCGCTCGGCCACTGGTGACTTGGGAAGTCAGCAACAGCCCGTTCATGCGTTGCACCCAACTGTCGACCCATCAACACCAGCGCCGCTACAGCACCGCTTGCGTGGTCTGGAACGAAGATCAAAGCACTTGCCACATCGTGACCACCTCACGCACCACGCACGTGCAACTCGGTCAATTGCTGGTGAGCTGCATGAGGAAACCATCATGATGCGCAAAGACAAGCCCAATGTTCACTTCTGGTATGGCCTGTTCGGCGCCTTGGCCTTGGTGGGCTGTGTCGCAACCTTCATGCCGCCGCAGGTGGACCAAGTTTATTTTTCCCCCCAAGCCGCGTCCAAGCGCACCATCAATGAAGTGCGCCTCAAATGGCTGGTACGCAAAGACGGACACGCGTTTTGCTCGCGCATCACCGGCGTTCCCATCACCCCCACGTCGCAGCCCATGGCTTGCGCCTATTGGAATGTGCTGCGCAAAGAGTGCACCATCGTGACGCCCTATGAAACCGGCTTCAACTACGTCGGACACGAGCTGCGCCACTGTTTCGAAGGGTCTTTCCATGGCTGAGTCGCGCCGACACTGGCTGCGCGTGGCAGCAGGCGTCGGCGTGATCGCCAGCGCCTCCCAACTGGTGGCCCAAACCGCACGCGAAACCTGGCGTGTGGGTTTCATCAGCAACTACCCGCCATTCAGCCAATTCAACTCCAGCAGCCAACGCCTACAAGGCTTTGATGTGGACATCCTGCAGGCCGTGGCCGAGCACGAACGCATGGAGCTGCACATCAGCCACGCCCACGCGCCAGAAGTCTTTCAGTGGTTGGAACAAGGAAAAATCGATTTCATTGGCAATCAAATTTTGGCCACACCGGACATGCGTGAGCGTTTCATCTTTGCCCAAGGTTATGTGGACTTGCGCTTGATCCTGGCGCAGCGTGAGAACGACGAGCGCGACTTTCTCAGCTTGGAAGACTTCCAAGGCTTCAAGCTTGGCGTGTTGGAAGGCACGGCAGCAGATGAACAAGGCAGCGCGGTCTTGGGGCCTGATGTGCTGCGCTTCAACAGCACCGCAGCCGGTTTACAAGCCGTGCTGGCCAAACGCATTGATGCCTTCATGGACGAGAACCTGATCCTCGACCACTTGATCTTCCAACAAGGCTTGGCGATCAAAACCACCACGCCATTTTCACCAGCCATTCGCACGGGCTGGGCCCTGCGTCCCGCACAGCGAGCGCTGCGCGAACGCATGAATCAATCCGTGGCCTGGCTCAAAACACAAGGGCCGATCGGGCGCATCAGCCGCGCGTGGTTTGGCTATGACGTCAGCCAAGAGCGCGCCGGTGCGGTGGTGATCACGCCGCCAGCCAAACGCTAACCACCGCTCACGTCAAAACCTGATCCAACACCTCCACCCAATGGCGCACCGGGGTGGCAGTGCCGCTTTGCAAGTGGGTGATGCAGCCGATGTTGGCGGACACCACCACTTGCGGCGCCAAGGCTTGAAGATGGCCCAACTTGCGATCGCGCAGTGTGGTGGCCGTCTCGGTATGCAAGACCGAGTAGGTGCCTGCGGAGCCACAACACAAATGCGACTCGCTGTTGGCCAAGGCCACGTCAAAGCCCAAGGTCTTCATGCCCACCAACACCTCGTCACGCAAACCTTGACCGTGTTGCAAGGTGCAAGGCGGGTGGTAGGCCAAGCGCCCCACCGCTTGGGCACGCGCGGGGTCCAAGCGGTCTTTCAAGACCGCTACCCAATTGGGCAACAGTTCACTCAGGTCGCGCGTCAAGTCGCTGACGCGCTGGGCCTTCTCGGCGTAAACCGGGTCGCCCGCCAAGACGTGGCCATAGTCTTTGACCATGACGCCACAGCCAGACGCGTTCATGACGATGGCCTCAACGCCCGACTCGATGTGCGGCCACCAAGCGTCGATGTTGGCGCGCATTTGTGCCTTGCCGCCTTCGGCGTCGTTGAGGTGAAACTTCACCGCGCCGCAACAGCCCGCTTGAGGGGCGATCACGGTTTGCACGCCCACCGCGTCCAAGACACGCTGGGTGGCGCTGTTGATGTTGGGCGCCATGGCCGGTTGCACACAACCCGCCAACATCAAGACCTTGCGCGCATGCGCGGTGTTGGGCACCTTGCCTGGGTCGCGGCGCTCGGGCACCTTGGCTTGCACGGCTTGCGGCAACCACTGGCGCAGGGCTTGGCCCACACGCATCGCGGGCGCAAACAGCGCCGAATTCAAGCCCCATTTCAACGCGGCGCGGGTGAGGCGCTCAGAAACCGGACGTTGGACTTGTTGGTCGACCACGGCACGGCCCACATCCAACAAATGACCATAGTCCACGCCGCTGGGGCAGGTGCTTTCGCAGTTGCGGCAAGTCAAGCAACGGTCCAAATGCAACTGTGTCTCGCGCGTTGCGGGCTGGCCCTCCAAGACTTGTTTGATTTGATAGATGCGGCCTCGCGGCCCGTCCAACTCGTCACCAAACAACTGGTAGGTGGGGCAGGTCGCCGTGCAAAAGCCGCAGTGCACACATTTGCGCAAAATCGATTGCGCCAAGTCTGCTTGCGGCAGGTCTTTGAATTGTTCGGCCAATTGGGTTTGCATCGTCGTTTGCTCCTGAATTCAACCCAAACGCTGGGTGCGAAACACCCCTTGCGGATCAAACTGCGCCTGTAGTCTGGTGTTCACGGTTTGCAGCACTGGCGACAAAGGCGAGTAGACGCCCACCGCCTTGTCCGCTTCGCCATGTGCGGCGCTGACGCGATACAGGGTCGCGTGGCCACCGACACGCTTGGCCCAATCCCGCAAGCCGTGGGCCTCGTGGGCGCTGCCCCAAAACCAGCGCTGCGCACCGTGCCACTCCATCATGCGCGGCAAACCCAAAGGCATGGCTGGCGTCGCCGCCGGCACACCCAAGCGCCACAAACAGGCATCTTCGCTGGGTGCTTGGGTGAAAAACGCATGGCGCTGATCGCGCAAGGCGTCCCAATCCATGGTGCCTGGCTCGTCAAACGCCAAGTGTCCAGAACCCGCTTGCGCCAGCATGCTTTCACGCGCGGCCTCAATGGCCACAGCGGCACCACGCAAGCGCAGCGCCAACACCCCATCGCCCGCGGCGTTCAGCACCCAGCAACTGGCGTCAATCGGCAACGGTTGTGCGCGCCAGCGCATCAACTGCGCCAGGGCGTGCTCTTGGCTGCCCAAAAAACACAGGGTGGCTTCGGCCAAAGCCTGAGGCAAGACCTTGATCGAGGCTTGGGTGATGATGCCCAGCGTGCCCATGCTGCCAGCCAGCACACGACTGAGGTCGTAGCCCGCGACGTTCTTCATGACTTGGCCGCCAAAGTTCAACAACTCTCCGCGGCCATTGATCATTTGCGCGCCCAGGATGAAATCGCGTACACCGCCCACGCTGGCACGTGCCGGACCGCTCAAACCTGCGGCGATGACACCGCCCACCGTCATGTCTGGCCCCGTCACCGGTGGGTCAAAGGCCATGCACTGGCGCTGCTGCGCCACCAAGCCCACCACCTCACGCCAGGGCGTGGCCGCGCCCACGGTGATCACCAACTCGGTGGGCTCATAGGCCACAACACCTTGCAAGCCAGCCGTGGACAAGGCCGTCCCTTGCAAGGGCTGGCCCAAAAAGTCTTTGCTACCCGAGCCCACCAGGCGCAAGACCTCGCCCGCGGCGGCGGCAGCATGCACGCGGGCACGCAGTGTTTCTATGGTTTGTTGCATGCCGCGATGGTAGCGGGGTCTATCCGGGCTGGTTTGAAATTTTCTAAGCGCGGCCATTCATTTCTTTGCGCAGGCCCATCGCCAAGGGCGAAAAAAAACCGGGGCCAAGGGCCCCGGCTTTTCACTGTCGATGCGTGTGATCAGCGTGCGTACGCAGACTCGCCGTGGCTGGTGATGTCCAAGCCTTCACGCTCATGCTCTTCGCTGACGCGCAGACCGCCGGTGAACATGCCCGCCACCTTGTAGGCGACCACGGCCACCACAGCCGACCACACGATGGTGATGATCACGCCCTCAGCCTGCACCCACACTTGGGAGGCGATGTTGAAGTCGTCTCCACCCGTACCACCCAGGCTGGGCGCCGTGAACACACCGGTCAAGATCGCGCCGATGATGCCGCCCAAACCGTGGACACCAAAGACGTCCAAGGAGTCGTCCGCACCCAGCAGGCGCTTCAGACCGGTCACACCCCACAAGCAAGCGAAGCCACTGACCAAGCCGATGATGATGGCGCCCATGGGGCCCACCGAGCCGCAAGCTGGCGTGATGCCCACCAAGCCGGCCACGGCACCCGAGGCAGCACCCAGCATCGAAGCCTTGCCTTTGTGCATGGCTTCACCCAAACACCAGGCCAAGACGGCTGCAGCCGGGGCCAACAAGGTGTTGATGAAGGCCAGCGTGGCGCCCGACGTGGCTTCCAAATTGGAGCCGGCGTTGAAACCAAACCAACCCACCCACAGCAAAGAGGCACCCACCATGGTCAACGTCAAGCTGTGCGGCGCCATGGCTTCGCGGCCATAACCCAAGCGCTTGCCCAACATGTACGCACCGACCAAACCAGCCACGCCGGCGTTGATGTGCACCACGGTGCCGCCAGCGAAGTCCAGAGCGCCGTGCTGGAACAGATAGCCTGCGGTGGCACCGGCCGCTTCGGCGGCGGCCGCATCCGTGTAGGCATCCGGACCCGCCCAGTACCACACCATGTGCGCCATCGGGATATAGGCGAAGGTGAACCAGATCACCGCGAACAGCAGCACCGCCGAGAACTTCATCCGCTCGGCAAAGCCGCCGACGATGAGCCCGCA
>JALRFN010000251.1 GCA_023268425.1 Burkholderiaceae bacterium
GGGCCAAGCGCGGCGCGCGCGCAACACGCCATCAATCCACCGCCAGCAACAAAGCGTCCCAGGTTCGCTTGAGCCAACCAGCCTGGGGAACTGCCGCCAACGCCCGCAAGGGTTGGCGCATCAATTCAGGACCACTTTCACCCACCTGCACGCGCACCTCACCGATCACCTGACCGGCCTCTAACGGCGCCAACAAAGGCTGCGGGTAACTCAGCTTGGCCTGCACCGCATCTGTTTGCCCCACTGGCGCAGCGACCAGCAAACCACCCGACACGCCCAACGCAGCCTGCTCCTGCTCGCCTTTGTAGACTTTCACCTGCGCCAAGCCCTTGGTCGCGTCACCCAAACGCACCAAACGGTAGGCGGTGTAACCCCAATTCAACAGCTTTTGGCTCTCGTTGGCCCGCGCACTCGAGCTCGCCGTGCCCAAGACCACGCTGAGCAATCGGCGGTCCTGGCCCGCACCCAAGGCGGCACTGGGCCGGTGGGCCGTGGCCACCAAACAGTAACCCGCCGCTTCGGTATGACCGGTTTTCAAACCGTCCACCGACGGGTCTCGAAACAACAAAGTGTTGCGGTTGGTGTCGTTGGCCTTGGGTGTATTGGGATAGCGGTAGTGCTGCAAGGCGTAATAACCCACGTATTGCGGGAAATCGCGCATCAGCCTGGTCGCCAGGGTCGCCAAATCGCGCGCCGTTGTGGTGTGCCCGGCCTCCGTCAAGCCTTCGGGGTTGGTGTAGTGGGTCTTGCTCATGCCCAAGGCTTGCGCTTGCTGGTTCATCAGAACCACAAATTGCGCCACGGAACCCGCCAAGCCCTCAGCCAAAGCCACGGTCGCGTCATTGCCCGACTGCACGATCATGCCTTTGAGCAAATCCTCCACTGGCACCTGCCAGTTGGGCTCGACAAACATGCGTGAACCCGGCGTGCGCCAAGCGTTCTCGCTGATGGTGACGGTCTGATCCAAACGCATCTGACCGGCCTTGAGCGCAGAGAAAACCACATAGGCCGTCATCAACTTGGTCAACGATGCGGGCTCGACCGCTTCATCGGGGTCACGCGATGCCAGCACTTGCCCTGTGGTCACATCCATCAACAGATAGGCGCGCGCGGCAATTTCCGGGGGCGTCGGCAAACCCGCCGCCTGAACCCAAGCCGACACCAACGCCCAAACCAACACCAACCACCGCTTCATGCTTGCTCCCTCAAACCGCCGAAACGCCGCGCAAATGGCGCAGCACCAATGCTTTCAAAACCGGCAAACGCCCGTGGAAAAAATGTTCGCCACCGGGAACCACCGACACCGCCAGGTCTTGTGGCCGGGCCCAATCCATGACCGCCGCCAAGGGGACCGTGTCGTCCAACTCGCCGTGCACGACCAAGGCCCGCGCACGCATGGCCACGGGCAACTCGGCTACGGCAAACCGACTGGCTGCCGTGCCCACCAGCAACGCCGCCACCACATCGCGCTCGGCTGCGTGAGCCCGCGACACGAGGTGAGAACTGACGGCGGCACCAAAAGAGAAGCCGCCCAAAACCAAAGGGCCGCTCGGCGCACAGTGGTCCATCACCGCCTGCATGTCTTCGCGCTCACCCAGACCTTCGGCGTAAGTGCCTTCGCTGTCACCGACCCCTCTGAAATTGAATCGCACCGCCCGCCAACCCGCCTGAACCACAGCGCGCGCCAGAGTTTGAACCACCTTGTTGTCCATGGTGCCGCCAAACAAAGGGTGCGGGTGCGCCAACACCGCGGTGCCTACCGGCTCCCCGGTGGGCGCATCTACAGCGACGGCGATGCACCCGGCCGGGCCTTCAATGTGCAGGCGCTGGGTCCCCGTGTTCATGCTCAACGCCCGACGCTTGCGGGTAACAACAAGCGCTCCACCACCTCGCCATTGGCGAGGTGGCGGTCGACGATTTCATCCACATCCGACTGGTCCACAAAGGTGTACCAAACACCTTCGGGATACACCACCGCCACCGGCGCACCAGCACAGCGATCCAAACACCCGGCTTTGTTCACCCGCACCTGCCCGACACCCGCCAAACCCAGGGCCTTGACACGCGCCTTGCAATGGTCAAAGCCCGCTTTGGCGGCCTGTTGCGCACAACAGGCCTCGCCGTTGGCGCGCTCATTGAGGCAAAAAAACACATGACGCTGGTAATAAGCGGTATTTGCAGAGGCATCCATGGCGCGAATTGTAGGAGGGCGGTCAAGCCTTGACTTGGGCACGGGTCATCCACCGGCTGCGCACCAACAAGATCAAGGTCAATACAGGCCACAAGACCGCGACCCAAGCCAGCAAACCGTACCAGCGCACAAATTGACCCTGGGTAAAGCTCTGCCAGTGCAAGGTCCAGTAACCCGTTTCCGCCAGCGCATTGACGCCCAAATACTGAGCCACCAGCGCAAGGAACAAACACCAGGCCACCAGCAGCGCAGGCAACACCATCAGCAAGGACGCCAGCGCGGCAGCCATCAACACCGACTCGATGACGGGCGGCATCAACCAATCACCTGCATGCGACCAGCCATAACTCCAGGCGTGCGCCAAGGTCGGCAGCAGCACAGCCAAAGCCAAAAACAACCACACCCCCGCCACGCGAGACCAGACATCACGCCAAGTGAAGCGCAGCACACCCGCTGGGACGGCCAGCAGCGCCACCAAACTGGCCGCCTGTTGAGGCCAAGTCCAATTCGCCCACACCCACGGCGTGAACTGGGGCCACCACCGTGCGACGGTTGCCGCAGCTTGATCCCACCACTGCGGCGGCAGCCGCCCAACCGCAAACGGCAACAACATGGGCAAGGGTTGCAGCAGCAGCCACAGCGCCAACACCAACAACATCAAACCCGCGCCCTTGAACAAGTGCGCTCGGCGCCAAACGCTGAACGCCTGTGGCCAGGATGAGCGCAAGGCCACGCCCATCACCCCCACCCCACACAAAGCCCCCAGCGTGTTCAAGGCCCAATCCAAGTTAGAGGCGACCCGGTGCACCATGCCACTTTGCAAGGACTCCAACGCAAACGACACCGCACTGGCCAACAACACCGCTAAAACCGCACGCGGCCAAGACGGCTGTTGACGACCCAGCCACGAGGCGAAGGCCGCCCCCAAGGGCACATAGCCCAACCAGTTGACCCACAAGTCCCAGGCCGTCCAATACTTGGGCCAGGGCGATCGCCACCACTCGCCCCATGTCGGCGCTTGGTCGCGCCAACCTTCAAAAGGGTAGAGGCTGGCGTAGACCACCACCGCCAACGCCAAACCGGCACTGGCGCGCGCCGTGGCTGCGCTCATCAAAGCTGCCATGCGTCAAAGCCCCGATCGCAAGTCAAAAAGGCTTGACCACCGCCAGCACGATGGCCGCCAACATCATGATGACGGGCGCCTCGTTGAACCAGCGAAACCAAACATGCCCGTGCGACTCCTGGCCCGCTTCAAAGCGCTTGAGCACGCGCGCGCATTGGTGGTGATAAAGGCCAACCAAAGCCACCACGCTGAGCTTGGCATGCACCCACCCCTGGCCTTGCCCGATGCCGTAGACCAGCCACAGCACAAAGCCCAAAACCAGCGCTGGCACAGCCAAAATCGTCATGAAGCGCAACAACTTACGCGCCATCAACAGCAACCGCACACGCTCAGCTTCGCTGGCGGCGGGCACCATGGCCAAGTTGACAAAAATGCGTGGCAAATAAAACAGACCCGCAAACCAACTGGCCACAAACAAAGACTGTGGTTTTTATTGTGTAGTTGATGGTGAAAAAGTATATCAAGAGATGGAGCCTGGAAGTTGTTGGTTCCTCAATCAAGGACTTAGACATAGTGCATGGAACAAAGGCACAACGAGTCGTTCGCATATCATTG
>JALRFN010000379.1 GCA_023268425.1 Burkholderiaceae bacterium
GGTCTACGGCCAAGACGCTGCGGCGGTCTTGAACATCGACGCTGCGGCCCTGGCCGAGCGCACCGAGCGCTCGGGCGAGACCTTGTTCCTCTACACCCGTCAAGCGCAAGCCTTGGCCTCGAGTTTGGCGCAGCATCCGCAATGGCGCACGCTGCACCGCCCCGCCAACTTGGAAGACGTATTCCTCAAACTCACCGGCCGTCAAATCAGGGAAGACGCATGAGCTCCAGCACCCCCAACCCATGGCGCGCGCCCCGCATCAGCGGGCGCTTCTGGCCCGTGTTCATGCGCAACTTCATGGTCTGGCGCAAGCTGGCCATCCCCAGTTTGGTGGGCAATATTGCCGAACCCCTGATTTGGCTGGTCGCCTTTGGCTACGGCATGGGCGCCTTGGTCGGCGAGGTCCAGCACCAAGGTCAAGCCGTGCCCTACATCTTGTTTCTGGCCAGCGGCAGCATTTGCATGAGCGCCATGAATGCCGCCACCTTTGAAGCCTTGTACTCGGCCTTTTCACGCATGCATGTGCAAAAGACTTGGGACGGCATCATGAACGCGCCCGTCAACTTGGACACCATCGTGTTTGCTGAAATGCTGTGGGCCGCCTTCAAGGCGCTGTTCACCATCACGGCCATCATGGGCGTCATGCTCGCCTTGGGCATCAGCCACAGTCCCAAATTGCTGCTGGCTTGGCCCGTGCTGTGGCTGACTGGTTTGGTGTTTGCCAGCATCGCGTTGGTATTCAACGCACTGGCCAAAGGCTACGATTTTTTCACCTATTACTTCACGTTATTCTTGACGCCCATGATGTTTTTGTCCGGCGTGTTTTTCCCACTGGAACAACTGCCCGCTTGGGTCCTGCACATCGCACACGCCCTGCCGCTGAACCATGCCGTCAACCTGGTTCGCCCCATGTTCATGGACCAGTGGCCCAGTGATGTGGCGATGCACTTGGGCGCTTTGCTCGCTTATGGCGTCGCGGGGTTTTGGCTGGCGCTGGCGTTGACGCGTAAGCGCTTCAAGCTGTGAACACCGCCTGCAGTTTGAAGCCTTGTCCTTCGCTGGCGCACACAAGTCACTTGATGAACAAGCGCATGCCCACAACCTTGTTGCGCCGCGCACCGGGTCACCGCCGGCGTGAACCGGCCCCAGCGAACTGACTCAGATGGTTGCCGTTCAAGATCTGTTGGCACTGGGGGCGGCGGGCTGCTGGGCGGCCAGCGCGCTGCTGTCGGCCGATCCGTCCAAACACCTCGGTGCTTTTGCCTTTGTGCGCTGGCGCATGGGCTTGGTGCTGCTGTTGCTGTGGCCGGTCGCATGGGCGCTGGCCGATTGGGCCTTGTTGACGCCGACCCGCTTGGGCTGGATGGCCATCAGTGGTGTGGTGGGCATCAGCTTGGGCGACAGCGCCTTGTTTGGCGCCATGAACGCGCTGGGCCCGCGACGCACGGGGGTCTTGTTTGCCACCCATGCGCTGTTCAGCGCTGCGCTGGGCTACCTCCTCTTGGACGAGCGCCTAGGTGCTCAGGCCTATTGGGCAGCGCTGGTGACCGTTGGCGGCGTGATGGTGGCCGTGGCTTGGGGGCGACGCAGCAGCGACGTGCACGCGTGGGAGCCAGAGGGCAACTCTACACGGGGCATGGGCCTGGCGCTGGCGGCCGCGCTGTGTCAGGCGCTGGGCGCCATGCTGGCCAAGCCGGCCTTGCAGGGTGACGATGGCCTCAACCCCGTCTTGGGGCTGGCCATTCGGGTCTCGGCCGCTTGGTTGGCCCTGTGGCTGATGTGGCTGCTGCACCGTCGCGCCCATCGCGCCCACCACCCCGTCAACTTCACCGTCATCCGACAAACGGCGGTCAGCGGCTGGGTCGGCATGGGCATCGGCATGGGCCTGCTGTTGTGGGCCTTGAGTTTGGGCAGCGTCGGCGCTGTCGGCGTGTTGTCGTCGGTCACGCCCGTGCTGGTGCTGCCCCTGTTGTGGTGGAAATTTGGCCGCATTCCCGCATGGGGTGCTTGGGTCGGGGCAGCACTGGCCGTGGCGGGCACGGCATTGATGGTCACGCGTTGATCACGCGGGCAAGTCGGCGCCCTGTGCCCAGCCGCCGGCCGGCGCAAAGCGCTCGCGCAAACCGTTCAAGCCCATGGTGTCCAGCATCTCGGCCATGCGCTGTTGGGCGCTGCGCTTGCCCTTGCCCACACGCTTGGCCAGGATCAGCTCGTTTTTCATGGCGTGCTCCCAGCCCACCAACTCGGTCACGGTGACTTGGTAGCCGCTGGCCTCCAGGCGCAAGCAGCGCAACACATTGGTCACTTGCGAGCCCATCTCACGGGTGTGCAAGGGGTGGCGCCACAACTCAGACAAGGGCGTGCGCGACAGCGACAAAGCTTTGTGCTGGCGCAGGCTCGCTGCCACTTCCGCCTGACAGCAGGGCACCACCACCACATAAGGCGCGTCATGGCTGAGCGCGAAGTCCAAGGCATCGTCGGTGGCGGTATCGCAAGCGTGCAATGCCGTGACGATGTCAATGGGCCCAGGAACGCGGTCTTGCGCCATCGCCTCTTGTACGGTCATGGCATGAAACCCCATGCGCGTGAAACCAAATTCGGCGGCCAGCGCTTGCGAGCGGGCAACCAACTCGGCGCGTGACTCAATGCCCTCGACCCGGCCCACCCCCAGCTCGCGCAGCACCCAGTCGTAGAGCACGAAGCCGAGGTAGGACTTGCCGGCGCCGTGGTCCACCACGGTCACGTCGCCGCGCTGGGCGATGACTCCACCACCAAGGTGATTGGTTGGGACCTGACCGCTGAGGTCATCGCGGGTCTTGACTCTGGAACGGTCGTTGGCGTTGTCCAGCAAGACCCGTACCAGGAAGGAATCGAGGGTGTAAAGGAAATTAAGGCACTGCTTGAAGGTGCTGCACCCCAGGGCTTCATCGATGTCCCGATCGCGATTGTGACGACGGACAACGTGGACCCCTACCGCGAGATCTTCCCCGCTGGGTAAGT
>JALRFN010000353.1 GCA_023268425.1 Burkholderiaceae bacterium
ACCAATAATTCAGAATCAAAATGATTTACATATAAAAGTTCAAAATACTGCCAAACTAGTAGATGAAATTTTTACAAAAAATTGGCCACAGCCAAAACCGTGGATGACATTGACCAACTGCTCGAAGAGTTGGTTGACCGCTTTGGCAAGCCCACCCAAGCCGTGCAAACACTGATTGATGTGCACCGCCTGCGCATCTTGTGTGAGCCCTACGGGGTCATCAAAGTCGACGCCACGCCCGGCGTGACGCTGATCACCTTCAAGGCCAACGCACCTGTCGACCCGGCCAACATCATTCAACTGATTCAAAAGAACAAACACATCAAGCTCGCGGGCAACGACAAGCTGCGCATCGAGAAACCCCTGGAAGAGGCCCACCAACGCGCGCAATTGGTGCGCGACATCTTGCGCAACCTGGGCCGCCCCACCACGGCCGCCGCAACCGCCTGAGGCAACACACATGAACACCACCGCTGAAACCACCGCCGACTTGATCGTCAGGCCCCGCGCCCAAGGTCGCCGCTTGAATGCGTTCAAGCTGATTTGCTTCGACATGGACTCGACGTTGATCAACATCGAGTGCATCGACGAAATCGCCGACGCCGCTGGGCGCAAAGCCGAAGTCGCAGCGATCACCGAAGCGGCCATGCGCGGCGAAATCACCGACTTCAAAGACAGCTTGCGCCGCCGTCTGGCCATGCTCGAAGGCGTCAGCGTTGACCACCTGGACGCCGTTTACACCGAACGCTTGCGGCCCAACCCCGGCGCGCTGGAGTTGATTCAAGCCTGCCATGCCGCTGGGCTGAAGGTCTTGCTGGTCTCCGGCGGCTTCACCTACTTTGCTGAGCGCTTGCGCCCAAGGCTGGGCATCGACTTCGTGCGCAGCAACCAACTGGAGATCGTCGACGATCGCTTGACCGGCCGCGTGGTTGCGCAGTCTTGGGGCGACATCTGTGACGGCCCGACCAAGCGCCAAACCCTGCTGGACATGTGCAGCCTGCTGGGCTGCGCGCCTGAGCAAGCGATTGCCATGGGCGACGGCGCCAACGACTTGCCCATGATGTCGGTCGCCGGCCTGTCCGTGGCCTATCACGCCAAACCCAAAGTGCGCGAACAGGCTGACGTGGCCATCAACGCCGGCGGGCTGGACCGCTTGCTCGAAGTCTTGGGCTGAAGCCATGTGGTCTCGGTGGCGCCGCCAAGCCCAACAATGGCGCAGCCACTTGCTGACGCTGTTGATCGCGCTGGCCGCGATGTTGGCCGTGCAGGCCTGGCAAACGCGCGACGTGACCACCGGCGCGCTCGCCCCCGAGCTCTTGGCCCAGCCCGTCACCCTGCTGTGGCACGGACAAACGCAAACCTTGACGCTGGCCGACGCGCTGGCGCAGGTGCGGGGCGACGACGAGCTGCCGGTGGGCCTCTACGTTTGGGCCGACTGGTGCCCGGTGTGCCGCACCATGCGCGGCATGGCCGACGGCTTCGCGCAAGACCACCCCATGCTCAGCATCGCCATGCGCTCAGGCCCCAACACGCAGGTTCAAAGCCACCTGCAAGAACACGCGCTGAACTGGCCCACGCTGGTCGACCCCAGCGGCGCCCTGGCCCGCGCCCTGGGCTTTGGCGCCGTGCCGGCCTTCGCCACGGTCTCGCCCAACGGCGAACTGGCCACGCCCACCGTGGGCCTGACCTCCAGTTGGGGCATGCGCTTGCGCTGGTGGTGGGCGCGCTTTAATGCCTCTTGAAGCTACGGCTGGGTAAGGACGCTGGCACGGGCCGTACGAACCAGCATGTTCGAACGCCTCGGTATCCGCCCGGAGCCTGAGCCGATGATGACCTCAGGCTCGTGGATGGCGCGTGTGGCTCACACCCCGGACAGCACCACATCCATGGCCGCGATTAACGCTCCCGATTGCGCAGAGACATTGCCCAAGGCTTTGCGCAACTCACGTTTGGGTAGGGGCGCCGCGTAATGTGCAAGCGCGCGCAGGGACTGGCCTTTGACGGTGATGGCGGGAGACAACTTTTCGGGCGTCTTGTCCGCGGCCTCTTGGCTGGCCAGTGGAATCACCAGTCGTGTGGCGAGCGATTCGAGCAAATCGCTCTGAACAACGACCACATAGGGCATGCCCTGCTTGGCGCTGCTGCTGGGGTTGGGGTAGACGTCAAATTGGGCCATGAAGCTCACCATGGGCGAAGGTCTTCGCCGGGAACGCCATGGTTTTCAACCCATGCGTTTTGCGCGGCGATCCATTGGCTGAACTCAGCTTCAAACGCTTGTTTGCGCGCGCTCAGGCTCCCACTTTGCTGATTGGCCTGAAGCGCTCTGTAATGTTCGAGAGACAGGATCACGCTGTCGATCTGCCCTGCTTTCTCGACAAAGACGGGCTCTCGTTTGGCCAGGGCGCAGAGGCTGCCAAAACGATTTTTGGCTTCGGTGGCGGTGACTTGCATGGCATACCTCACTTTTTAGCCATTTTAGCCAAAGCAGAACGGAGAGTGCTTTTGATGCCGAGGGCGTCTGCGCCACTCACCAGGATAGCCAGCGACACAGCCATGGCCCGATTGACCAGAGCGAAGGGGCACATTTTCCTGTTGCCTTGAGTCTCGCCGCAGAGGACTGGCGTTTGGCTTGAAAAACCAATGCAAGCCCCCCATTCAGAACATTGAATGCGTTGGCGCTGGGCTGCCTATACTGGTGGTCTTCGAATTTCAAAGGACATTCATGGACCAGATGATCAACGCGGTGTTCGCTTTTGGTGTCGTGTTGCTGGGCGTGGCCTTGCTGTGGTGGTTGCGCGTGCGCGGCCAACCGCGCCGCCACGAAGTCAGCGTGCACGGCAGTTTGGAACAGTTGCGTGCCGTTGGCGAACTGCAGGTCTACAAGGTCTTGACCCGCGAAATCGTCACCTCTACTGATCACTCCTGGGGTGAATGGGGTGCCAAGTACCTCAGTTGGATCTTGTCCAAGAAAAAGATGGCGATGATTTTTGAATTTGAAATCGCCTTCGCCTACGACCTGGAAGACAGCCGCCTGGCCATCCAAGACTTGGGCAACGGCCACTACCAAGTGCAGTTGCCGCCGTGCCAACACCAAGCCTTCATTCGCAACATCCAGTTCTACGACGAGCAAGCAGGCAAGCTCTTGCCTTGGTTGCTGCCCGACTTGCTCAACGGCTTTTTGAGCGCAGGCTTTGACGAAGCCGACAAAAACCGCTTGGTCACCGCGGCACGCGGCCACGCCGAGGCCCAAGCCGCCAAGCTGATCGACAACCTGCAAAGCGAAGTCCACCGCTCGGCCAAACGCACGCTCGACGCTTTGGCCAAAGCCTTTGGTGCACGCCACGTGTCGTTTGTGTTTGACACCAGCAACGTCGTCGATCTGAACGTCGAAGTGGCGCAAGCCGTGCAGGCTTGATGGCGCCTGCCACCTGAGGCAAGTCCGCGCCAAGCGTCGGCTGTGCTGCTCAGCGAGGCATGACGGGACAAAAAGGACACTTCACATGTGGCGAAGCACAACGGGCGCGCCGCGCCCGTGTCACCCTGGTGGGGTAGGTTTGAGCCGATTTGGCTGCGGCCGCGCTGCACGCTTCACATCGCTTCGCGATATGAGCCTACGCCGAAACCTGCGCTGCGCTTCGGTTTTGTGAGCGAAGCGAGCCATGAGGAGATGATCTGCCCCACGAAAAGCGGTTGGTGAAACGCCAACGCGGTGCAACGTAAAGCCGCAAATGCAGTTTGACGTGCAAATGAGAGGCGTCGCTGCTTGGTTGGCTGTTCCTTTCTTGCGCCGCCAAGAAAGGAAGCAAAGAAGGCGGCCCGAATGCCTCGTGCCCGCCCGCTGCGCGAGCAGGCATCCCTTGCGCTGCTCGCCCCGACAGGCCGGCCTCAAACTCACTGCGCGCAAGCGGTTGTCAAAGGGTTGCATCACGCTATCGATGCCCAAAAGGTTTATACCACGCAGCAAGAACGGGAT
>JALRFN010000355.1 GCA_023268425.1 Burkholderiaceae bacterium
GAGACGTTTGGCCTGTTGCGCGAAACCGTGCGCAAAGCCTTGGGTCTCGAATATGCAAAATAATGCTTGACAAGCCGCTTTGGCGCGCATAAACTGCACTTTAATTCATGAAGCATTGTGCTGATTCGAAGATGCCCGAGACCACACAGGGCTGACACCCACCCGATTCCATTCAGGAGACTTTGCATGACCGACACCAACCGCGTGGACTACCAAACCAGTCCTGACCGTTACCACCACTGGACCATTCAAGTGGACGGCGAGATCGCCAAGTTGATCGCGGACTTCGACGAAGACGCGGGTTTGCGCCCTGGTTACAAACTCAAGCTCAACAGCTACGACTTGGGTGTGGACATCGAGTTGAACGACGCCTTGAACCGCATCCGCTTCGAGCACCCACAGGTCAAAACCGTGGTGATCACCTCGGCCAAAGACCGCATCTTCTGTTCGGGCGCCAACATCTTCATGTTGGGCGTGTCCAGCCACGCCTGGAAGGTCAACTTCTGTAAGTTCACTAACGAAACCCGCAACGGCATGGAAGACTCCAGCCGCCACGAGGGTTTGAAGTTTGTTGCAGGCGTCAACGGCGCGTGTGCCGGCGGTGGCTACGAGCTGGCCTTGTCGTGCGACGACATCGTGCTGGTGGACGACCGTTCGTCCTCCGTGAGCTTGCCTGAAGTGCCGCTGTTGGGCGTGCTGCCGGGCACCGGCGGTTTGACCCGCGTGACCGACAAGCGCAAGGTGCGCCACGACTTGGCCGACATCTTCTGCACCACCAACGAAGGCGTGCGCGGTCAGCGTGCCGTGGATTGGAAGCTGGTTGACGCCGTGGCCAAGCCGGCGGCCTTTGACGCCAAAGTCGCTGAACACGCGCAAGCCCTGGCCGCCAAGAGCCAGCGCGACGCCAATGCCAAAGGCATTGCCCTGACCCCCGTGCAGCGCAGCTTTGAAGACAATGCCGTGCGTTACACCCACGTCAGCATCGACATCGACCGCGCCAAGCGCACAGCGACCTTCACCGTTCACGCGCCCAAAGGCCCGGTCGCTGCCGACATGGCCGACGCCCAAGCCCAAGGCGCCAACTGGTACCCCTTGGCGCTGGCCCGCGATTTGGACGACGCGATTCTGCACATGCGCACCAACGAAACCGAAATCGGCTTGTGGTTGATGCAAACCCGTGGCGACGCTGCACAAGTCTTGGCCATGGACGCCTTCTTGGCCGCCAACCAAAACCACTGGCTGGCGCGTGAGACTGTGGGTGCGTTGCGCCGCGTCTTGTCTCGCGTGGACGTGTCCTCGCGTTCATTGTTTGCCGTCATCGACGAAGGTTCTTGCTTTGCAGGCACCTTCTTGGAATTGGCGCTGGCCTGCGACCGCGCTTACCAGTTGGTTTTGCCCGACGCGCCGGAAACCGCACCGCGCATCACCATGAGTGCCATGAACTTTGGCACCTACCCCATGGCCACCGACCAAAGCCGTTTGGCCCGTCGCTTCTACAACGACGAAGCCACCTTGGCCGCGTTGCAAGCCCGTGTGGGCGAAGCCCTGGACGGCGACGCCGCCAATGCGCTGGGTTTGGTCACGGGTGCACCCGACGACATCGACTGGGCAGACGAGTTGCGCATCGCTTGTGAAGAGCGCGTGGCCATGTCGCCCGACGCACTGACGGGCATGGAGGCCAACCTGCGTTTCAATGGCCAAGAAAACATGGTCACCCGCGTGTTCGGTCGCTTGACGGCTTGGCAGAACTGGATTTTCCAGCGCCCCAACGCCGTGGGTGATAAGGGTGCTTTGAAGGTTTATGGCAAAGGCGACAAAGCCGCCTTTGACTGGAACCGCGTTTGATTCTTCCCCCTGCCGCGTGAACGCGGTGGGGTTTTTTCATGTTGTGCGGTGGGCGCTCGGGTGGAGCCAGCCGCAACCAAATTTCATCCGCCCCATCTTCAGGAGATGAACCGTGAGCAGCATCAACTACAGCGAAAAAATCCCCAACAACGTCAACCTGAGCGAAGACCGCACGCTGCAGCGCGCGTTGGAGCAATGGCAGCCCAACTACCTGAGCTGGTGGCAAGACATGGGCCCAGACGGCTCGCAAGACTTTGACGTGTATTTGCGCACGGCCGTCAGCGTCGATCCGCAGGGCTGGGCCCAGTTCGGTCACGTCAAGATGCCCGACTACCGTTGGGGCATCTTTCTGAACCCCGCCGAGCAAGACCGCAAGATTCACTTCGGTGACCACCTCGGCGAAGCCGCTTGGCAAGACGTGCCCGGCGAATACCGCGCCAACCTGCGCCGCATCATTGTCACGCAAGGCGACACCGAACCCGCATCGGTCGAGCAACAGCGCCACTTGGGCCTGACGGCACCCAGCCAGTACGACTTGCGCAACCTGTTCCAAGTCAACGTCGAAGAAGGTCGCCACCTGTGGGCCATGGTCTACCTGCTGCACAAATACTTCGGCCGCGATGGCCGTGAAGAAGGCGAAGCGCTGTTGGAGCGCCGCAGCGGCCAAGAAGACAACCCCCGCATCCTGCAAGCCTTCAACGAGAAGACGCCGGACTGGTTGAGCTTCTTCATGTTCACCTACTTCACTGACCGTGATGGCAAGTTCCAGCTGTGTGCCTTGGCCGAGTCCAGCTTTGATCCGCTGGCACGCACCACCAAGTTCATGCTGACCGAAGAAGCCCACCACATGTTCGTGGGTGAGTCTGGCGTGAGCCGCGTGATCGCGCGCACCTGCCAGATGATGAACGAGCTCAAGACCGACGACCCCAAGAAGCTGCGTGAAGCCGGTGTCATCGACTTGCCGACCATTCAGCGTTACTTGAACTTCCACTTCTCGGTGACCATCGACTTGTTCGGCGCCGACGAGTCGTCCAACGCCGCGACCTTCTACAGCACGGGCTTGAAAGGCCGCTATGAAGAGGGCAAGCGCGTCGACGACCACCAACTGCGTGGCCAGACTTACGGCGTGTTGCACGTTGAGGGCGGCAAGCTGGTCGAGAAGCAAGTGCCGATGTTGAACGCCTTGAACGAAGTGCTGCGTGACGACTACATCAAAGACTCCATTGGTGGTGTCCAGCGTTGGAACAAGGTCATCGAAAAGGCCGGCATCCCCTTCAGCCTGAGCGTGCCGCACAAGGCCTTCCACCGCAACATCGGTACCCTGTCGGGCGTCAAAGTTTCGCCCGATGGTCGCGTGATCACCGAAGCCGAATGGAACGCCAAAGCCGACGATTGGCTGCCCTCTGGCACCGACCGCGCCTTTGTGGCCAGTTTGATGGGTCGCGTGGTCGAGCCTGGCAAGTTTGCCAACTGGATTGCGCCCCCGGTCATGGGCATCAACCGCCAGCCGGTGGACTTCGAGTACGTGCGCTTCAACTGAAGAAAACCGAGACCTGGAGACGCTCCCATGGACATGGCCGACACGGC
>JALRFN010000406.1 GCA_023268425.1 Burkholderiaceae bacterium
GATGACGGTGTCGATGGCGAGTTGCAAGCGGCGAGTCTCTAGCTTGGTGTTGATGATGCCGTCACGGGCTTTGACGAACTCAATGGCTGCGGCCGGGTCAGCGATCACGTCTTTGACGCCTTTGGTGAAGGCTTTCAAAAAGGCTTTGATCGCTTCGGGGTGCTCGGCAATCATTTTGGGCGAGGCGATGATCGCGTTGCCGTAGAGCTTCACGCCATGGTCAGGGTATTGGAAGGCGACCACATCGTCGATCTTGACGCCACGCGCTTCGATGTTGAGCAGCGATGTGAAAGTGAAGCCGGTGATGGCATCCACGTCGCCGCGCACCAACATGGTTTCACGCAGCGGGGGGTCCATGGCGGTCCAGGCGACGTTGCTGATGTTGTTGGCTTTGGCAAAGATGGGGAAGGCTTTGCGACCCGCGTCGAACACCGGGGCGCCGAGTTTTTTGCCGTTCAAGTCGGCCGGCGTTTTGATGCCCGACTTTTTCAGCGCCATGACCGAAGCGGGGGTGTTGTTGTAGACCACCATGACAGCGACCGGCTTGTTGGGGGCGTCAGGGTTGTTGGCGTGAAATTCCATCAACGCAGCCATGTCGGCAAAGCCCATGTCGTAGGAGCCAGAGGCGACGCGGGTGACCGCCGCGCCAGAGCCGTTGCCCGAGTCCACCGTCACGTCCAGGCCGGCATCTTTGAAGTAACCCTTGGCGGTGGGCAACAAAAACAGGGCAGACGGCCCCTCAAAGCGCCAGTCCAATTGGAACTTGATCGGGGTCTGTGCTTGGGCTGTGCCCATCAAAGCGACAGCACCCAGTGCGGCCAGGGTTTTGAGCGTGGAGCGTTTGGTGTTCATGGTGAAAGTTCCGAGTAGGGGTTAAAAGAATTAGCGAGCAAATTTTGCGCCACGGGACTGCGCAGACGGCGTTGCGCAACGTCGGTTGTGCTTGGCACTGCAACAGGGCAAACCCGCTGATTGTCCATCCAAAACGGTGCGGAGCCATTTAGGGTTTGCCACATGTCCAACCCACAAGGTTGGTTGAACCTGGGGCGCACGACCGACACCCATCAGCCGTGATGCTTGCTGGTCACTTTGCTCCCAGGGCCTTGGCATTGGTGGCACGCCAACCGCTCAAGCCGGTGCGTCCAAGCAGACCCACACACATCATTGGCGCTTCAATTCGCGCAACATCTGTTCGCGCGAACCCAAAACCAGGTTGTTGTGGCAAAAAATGCCGTTGGCCAACACCTGGCTGGCCACACTGCGTGCCTCGCTTAAGGCTTCCCAGTTGGGGGTTTGCACAGGCGTCCAGCGTTTTTGGTAACTCGACCACCGGGCCAGTGTCTTGTGTTCACCGCGTTTGCAGTCCAGCGCTTCAAACAACACATTTTGACCACCGCCGCTGGAGGTGGCCACCAAGACGTAGCGCAACAGCCCGTCGTCGCCAATTTGTAATGTCTCCGGCACCACGGCATACCTCAGGCGCTGGTCGCCGGGCATTTCAAAAGCTTCTGCGGTGTTGAGGTCGAATTGGCCGGGCGGCTCGACGTCTATTTCTTGGCGCGGCGCGTCTTGGCCAAGTAAACCTGCTTGTGATGAGGCGACCAGCAAGGTCGCGGCGACAGTGGTCAACAGGCGCTTCATGAGCCGAACTCGTCTTGCGGGTGTTCCAAACTTGCCCCCGGCGGCAATTCCGCCTGTCCATCGAGCAACAAGCCCCGATGGCCTCCGTTGGGTTTGCTGCGGCTGTTGCCGCGCAAATAGCGGTTGCGCATGTCGTTGCGGGGCAGGAAACGGGCCAATTCGGTCAGTGCCATTTGGTAGACGCCACGCTTGAACTCAATGACCACGTCCAGTGGCACCCAATAGTCGTGCCAACGCCAAGCATCAAACTCGGGGTGGTCGGTGGCGCGCAGGTTCAAATCCCAGTCGTTGGCGGTCAAGCGCAACAGGTACCAAATCTGTTTTTGGCCTTTGTAATGGCCACGCGACTCGCGGCGCACAAAACGATCTGGCACCTCGTAACGCAACCAGTCGCGGGTGCGCGCCACGATGCTCACGTGTTCAGGCTTGAGCCCGACTTCTTCGTGCAGTTCGCGATACATCGCCTGCTCCGGCGACTCGCCTCGATCAATCCCGCCTTGTGGAAATTGCCATGAGTTGGAGCGGATGCGACGCCCCCAAAAAACCTGGTTTTTCTGATTCAGCAGGATGATGCCGACGTTGGGACGGTAGCCCTCACGGTCAAGCATAATCAACCCCAAAATTCTTCAACTGCGGACCATTATGCCTTGCCACTTGTGGCCCGCCAAGCTTGCAACGGAAAACATGAAAGCCAGCCAGTTTTTTATCTCCACGCTCAAAGAAGCGCCTGCTGATGCTGAGGTGGTCAGCCACCAACTGATGACGCGCGCGGGCATGATCAAGCGGCTGGGGGCGGGTGTTTACACCTTGATGCCCATGGGCTTGCGGGTGGTGCACAAGGTGGCCGCCATCGTGCGCGAGGAGATGAATCGGGCGGGCGCGGTGGAGCTGTCTATGCCCATGGTGCAGCCGGCGGAACTGTGGCAAGAAACGGGACGTTTTGACAAGATGGGCCCGGAGTTGCTGCGCATCAAAGACCGCCATGAACGCGACTTTGTGATTCAGCCGACCAGTGAAGAAGTGGTCACCGACATCGCCCGCCAAGAGCTGCGCTCTTACAAACAACTGCCCAAGAACTTCTATCAAATTCAGACCAAGTTTCGCGACGAGCGTCGCCCGCGCTTTGGCTTGATGCGTGGCCGCGAGTTCGTCATGAAAGACGCCTACAGCTTCGACAAAGACCATGCGGCCGCACAAGCCAGTTACCAGAACATGGCGCAGGCCTATCGGGCTATTTTTGACCGTTTGGGTTTGCGTTACCGCGCTGTGGCGGCCGACAGCGGGGCCATCGGTGGTGATTTGAGTGAAGAGTTTCAGGTCATTGCCAGCACGGGCGAAGACGCGATCATTTATTGCCCCAACAGTGCCTATGCGGCCAACATCGAAAAAGCCGAGGCCGCTGCACCCAGCCACGCGCGTCCCAGCGCCAAGCAAGCCTTGACCAAGACGCCCACTCCAGGCAAGAGCACTTGCGCCGATGTCGCCGAGTTGTTGGGGGTGCCGCTGAACACCACCATCAAATCCATTGTCTTGGCCACCGAAGTCGAGGCTGAAGACGGCACTGTGCAAGTGCAAATTTGGTTGCTGCTGCTGCGTGGTGACCACGACATGAACGAGGTCAAAGTCAGCAAGCTGGCTGGCATGGAAGGCGGTTTCCGCTTCGCCAGCGAAGCCGAAATCTTGGCCCACTTCGGCACCAAGCCAGGCTATTTGGGACCCTTGAATTTACTCCAACCCGTGCGGCTGGTGGCGGATCGCGAAGTCGCGGTCATGGCCGACTGGGTATGCGGGGCCAATGAAGCCGACTTCCACATGACTGGCGTCAACTGGGGCCGTGATTTGCCCGAGCCCGAAGTTGTGGCCGACATCCGCAATGTCGTCGCCGGGGACCGTTCGCCTGATGGCCAGGGCGAATTGGCGATAGAGCGCGGCATCGAAGTGGGCCATATCTTTTATTTGGGCACCAAGTATTCGGTGGCCATGAACGCCACCTTTTTGGACACCGACGGCAAGCCCAAGCCCTTTGAAATGGGCTGCTATGGCATTGGCGTCACGCGCATTCCGGCCGCAGCAGTGGAGCAAAACCACGACGAGCGCGGCATGATTTGGCCGGACGCGATCGCGCCATTCACGGTCGCGATTTGCCCAATTGGTATGGACCGCAGCGAGGCGGTGAAAGCCGCCGCTGAAAATTTGTACGCCCAATTGTTGGCGGTTGGGGTCGATGTGATTTTGGATGACCGTGGCGAACGCCCGGGTGCGATGTTTGCCGACTGGGAATTGATTGGCGTGCCGCACCGCGTGGTCTTGGGTGACCGGGGCTTGCAAGCGGGTGAAGTCGAGTACCAGCAACGCCGCGATACCGAGGCGACCAAGGTGTCGGTCGATGCCATCGTCGACCATGTGGTCTCGCGCCTGGCCGTTTGAACCGCTGGCGGCGCTGATCAGCGCCTTGGGTTTGGTGGGCGCGTTGATGGCCGGCTCAGCCGCGCGAGCCGGTCAGCAGGTGGAAGCGCCGCTGGCCGACAGCGTGCGCTCGGCATTGCGTGCGGCCGTGCACGCGGCCACGCCGCCGGAGCCTGTCTTTGTCGATGCTGCGCACCGCGCGCGCTACGCGCAGTGGATGCGTGGGCAAGACCCACGCTTGGCCGCCTGGATAGACAATGCCCAGGTGCGCCAAGACCTTTTGCAAACCGTTTGGTACGAGGCCCAGCGCGCGGCCCTACCCGCGCAGCGGGTGATGGGGTTGATGCAAGTCGAGAGTGCGTTTCGCAAGTTCGCCATCTCCAGTGCCGATGCACGTGGTTTGATGCAAGTCATGCCTTTTTGGGCGCGCCTGATCGGCGACGGCGACGTCAGCGCCCTGTTCCAATTGCAAGTGAACCTGCGCTTTGGCTGCACCATCTTGCGCCACTACCTAGACCTCGAAGGCGGCGATTGGTTCATGGCGCTGGGGCGATACAACGGCAGCCGAGGTCAAGCGGCCTACCCCAACGCGGTGCTGCGGGCGGAGAAAAATTGGTCGCTGCCCTGATTGTGGGGCAGCACTGAACGCGGGAAATACGGCTTGAGCTATGCTTAGCCGTTGATCACGGTTTGCAGTTCACCAGACTCGTACATCTCCATCATGATGTCCGAGCCCCCCACGAATTCGCCCTTAACGTAGAGCTGCGGGATGGTGGGCCACTGGCTGTAGTCTTTGATGCCTTGGCGAATGCCGTCGTCTTCGAGCACGTTGACGGTCTTCATGGTCTTGGTGTCAACGCCACACGCTTTCAAAATCTGCACGGCTCGGCCTGAAAAACCGCACATGGGAAAACTGGCCGTGCCCTTCATGAACAGCACGATGTCGTGGGCTTTGACCAACTGGTCGATGTCTTGTTGGATGGCGTCCATGGTGAAACCTCAAATGAAACTGAGTGAATTATCCGCGCTTTGTGTCGCCCGGCCACAGCCCGCCGGTGCAACGCACATGGCCAGCAAGGTCTTGGCGGTGCGCGATCGCGCTGAAGCCGGCGACCGCCAGCAATTCGGCGACTGCGCCAGCCTGGTCAAAGCCGTGCTCGAACAACAGGTGCGCTCCGGCGTTCAAATGCGCCGGGGCGCTGGCAATGATGTGGCGGATGTCGTCCAAGCCGTCCGGCCCCGCGGTCAGGGCTGATTTTGGCTCGTGGCGCAAACGGGGCAAGTGCACGTCGCCTTCGGCGATGTAGGGCGGGTTGCTGAGCACCAAGTCAAAACGCAAGCCGCGCACAGCCCGCCACCAAAAACCTTGGTGCCAATGCACACCCAAACCCAGGCGCAGGCCATTGGCCTGCGCTACTGCCAGTGCGTCCTTGCTTTGGTCGCTGGCGTGCACTTCGGCTTCTGGGTGTTGCTGGGCCAGGGCCAAAGCGATGGCACCGCTGCCAGTGCCCAAATCCAGGACCTTGGGCGCTTCACACTCGGGCCATACGGCCAGCGCCCACTCGACCAAGGTTTCGGTGTCGGGGCGTGGCACCAAGACGCGGGCATCGACTGCCAAATCCAAGCCAAAAAAGGCCTGTTGACCCAGCAAATAGCCCATGGGTTCGTGCGCGAGTGCGCGCGCGCACAGACTGGTGAATCGGGTCTGTGTGTCGGCCGCAGCCGCATCGCTGTCGTGGCTGAGTAGCCAGGCGCGCTCCCCACTGTCTCGTCCCAGGCTGTGCAGCAACAAACGTTGCGCGTCCAAACGCGTCAGCCCCTGTGCCTGCGCCTGTTGCAGCAGTTCGGCCAATGTCATGTGAACTGTTGCTCCAATGCCGCCAGCAGTTCGGTACCACGGGCCAATTGCAATTGCTGGACGACCTCGTGCAAATCACCTTCCATGATGGTGTTCAACTTGTAGAGCGTCAGGTTGATGCGGTGGTCGGTCAATCGCCCTTGCGGAAAGTTGTAAGTGCGGATACGGTCGCTGCGGTCGCCGCTGCCGATCAAGCCCTTGCGGGTCGCGGCTTCAGCGCTTTCGCGTGCGACGCGCTCACGCTCTTGTAAACGCGCGGCCAAGACTTGCATGGCTTTGGCGCGGTTGCGGTGTTGGGAACGATCGTCTTGGCATTCAGCGACGATGCCCGTGGGTAGGTGTGTGATGCGCACCGCAGAGTCGGTTTTGTTGACGTGTTGGCCGCCGGCACCGCTGGCGCGGTAAGTGTCGATGCGCAAATCGGCAGGGTTGATGTCAACGGCCTGGGCCTCGTCGGGTTCGGGCATCACCGCGACGGTGCAGGCGCTGGTGTGCACGCGTCCCTGTGACTCGGTGGCGGGCACGCGCTGCACACGATGGCCGCCGGACTCGAAGCGCAGTCGGCCATAAGCGTGGTCACCCGAGATGCGCAGCACCACTTCTTTGTAGCCTCCCAGTTCGCTGGGCGACTCGCTGATGATCTCGCTGCGCAAACCCTGTGACTCGGCGTAGCGCACATACATGCGCAACAAATCGCCGGCGAACAGCGCCGATTCGTCGCCGCCAGTGCCCGCACGGATTTCCAAAAACGCGGGTCGCTCGTCGTCCGGGTCTTTGGGCAACAAGGCCAGTTGAACCTGCTCGTTCAGTGCAGCGAGGTCCGCGCTGGCGGCTTGCACCTCGTCTTCAGCCAGTTCGCGCATGTCGGGGTCGGCGCGAAGTTGTTCGGCTTCCGTCAAATCGGCTTCGCGTTGTTGGTGAGCTCGGTAGAGTTGAACGACCTCGCTGAGCTCGCTGTGCTCTTTGCTCAAGCGGCGAAAGCGCGCGATGTCTTGCGTCACCTGGGGATCGGACAACTGCGCGTCCAGCTCTTGCAAGCGGTGTGCTTGGCGTTCCAAGGCTTGGCGAATAAAAGATTTCATGGCGTCGGGGCGGGATCGGCAACAAAGCGCCCAAGGGCGCAGCAAAACGTGCTTGCAGATCGACGCTAGCGCGGTGTCCGATCGGCGCCAAACACGGCGGACAAGGTGCGCGCCGTGTGTTCCCGTTGGGCCGGATCGCCTTGATGCAGCGCCGACAGGGCGGGGTGCAACATCTTTTGGGTCAACCCACGGGCCAAGGCCTGCATGACGGCTTCCGGCGCTTCGCCTTTGGCGAGTCGCTTTTGCGCCTTATCGAGCTCTTGTGCCTGCCACTCGGCCGCTTGGCTGTGCAGGTGTTGGATCAGCGGCACGCTGTGTCGCTGGCCCAGCCAATGCATGAATTGGTTGACGCCGCTGTCGATGATGACTTCAGCCTGCGCCACGGCAGCTTGTCGGTTGTCCTTGCCGGTTTGCACCACTTGCGCCAAATCGTCGACGGTGTAGAGAAACACGTCGGGCAGGTCTTTGACTTCCAGCTCGATGTCGCGTGGCACAGCCAAGTCGACCATGAACATGGGCTTGTGGCGGCGCTTTTTGATGGCCCGCTCCACAGCGCCCAAACCAATGATGGGCAGGGTGCTGGCCGTGCACGAGACCACAGCGTCGTACTCGTGCAGATGCTCAGGGATGTCGGCCAGCGGTAAGGTGGCCGCGCCGATTTGTTGTGCCAGCTTTTCACCACGCGCCGGCGTGCGGTTGGCCACCGTCATGTGCTTGGGCGTTTTGGCCGCGAAATGCGTGGCCGATAGCTCGATCATTTCGCCCGCGCCGACAAACAAAATTTTGATGTCAGCCAAGTCTTCAAACAACTGTCCGGCCAGGCGCACGGCGGCAGCGCTCATGCTGATGGAGTGGGCGCCAATCTCGGTGCTGGTGCGCACTTCTTTGGCCACCGCGAAGGAACGCTGAAAGAGTTGGTGCAGCGTGGTGCCCAGGCTGCCCGCGTCTTGCGCGGCGCGCACGGCGTCTTTGAGTTGACCCAAAATTTGTGGCTCACCCAAGACCATGGAGTCCAGTCCGCTGGCAACGCGAAAGGCGTGGCGTGCGGCTTGTGCCTCGGTCAAGGTGTAGGCGTGCTGGCGCAAGGTCGCCGCGCTCACGCCACCCGCGCCGGCCAACCAGTCGATGGTGGCGTCAATGGCGACTTGTTCGGCGGCGCAATAGATTTCGGTGCGGTTGCAGGTCGACAGCAAGGCCGCCTCGGTGGGGCTGCGCAGGCTGTTGCGCAATTGGTTGAGCGTCTGCGGCACCTGGTCGATGGCGAACGCAAACCGCCCGCGCAAATCCAGCGGAGCGGTTTCGTGGTTGATGCCGAGGGCCCAGACGCTCATGGGGCGGGATTATAAAATTTCGCGAACTGAAACGGGAACGCCTGGGTTCCTGCCGGAGACCCGCCATGAACCTGTGGCAAGCGCTGGAACATTTGTTGAACTGGTTGTGGCCTGCGTTGGCGGTGGCCATGGGGCTGGCCGTTGCCCTGCGGTGGCGCCACGGTCGCTCGTGGAGGCGACAAACCGCTTGGCTGTTTCTGCTCGGGGTCTTGGTTTTGTTTGCAGGCTTGTGGGTGTTGGAGCGCGACGGGGCCATGGCGACTTACGCCGTGATGCTGCTGGTGCAAGCCACTTGGGCTTGGGGTGTCGCGCGGCGCGCCTGATTCGGCCCCAACCGGGGTGAGGGCATCGCGCACTGCGATAATTCAGGGTTTCCACTGATCATCCTTGCGGGACGCTCCGCCGATGTTGCTATGAATGCGATGACCCCCGAAGCCATGCTTGCCGTGGCGGCTCCTGGCGAAGCGCGCTTGCGCGAAATTCCCTACAACTACACCTCATTCTCCGACCGCGAGATTGTGGTGCGTTTGATGGGCGAGCGGGCGTGGTCGGTTTTGGACCAGTTGCGTCAAGAGCGTCGCACCGGGCGTTCAGCCCGCATGTTGTACGAGGTCTTGGGCGACATTTGGGTGGTGCAGCGCAACCCGTTTTTGCAAGACGACTTGTTGGACAACCCCAAGCGCCGTGCCGCGCTGGTGCAAGCGCTCAAGCACCGCATGGCGGAGATCGACAAGCGCCGCACCCCCAGCGAAGACGCCGAGCGCGATGCGCGGGTGGCTGAGCTCATCGGGGCAGCCAATGCCTTGATCGAAGCCTTTGACCGCCGTTTTGATGATGTGGCGCATTTGCGCCGCCGCGCCCGCCGCGGGCTGGGTCGACACACGCGCAAAGACAACATCAAGTTCGACGGCTTGTCACGTGTCTCTCATGTCACCGACGCCACCGATTGGCGCGTCGAGTACCCCTTTGTGGTGTTGACGCCGGACACCGAAGCGGAAATGGCGCATTTGGTGCGCGCCTCGATCGAGCTGGGTCTGACCATCATCCCGCGCGGTGGTGGCACGGGGTACACCGGCGGTGCGATTCCGCTGACCTGGAAGTCGGTGGTGATCAACACCGAAAAGCTCGAAGCCATGGGCGCGGTCGAGATGAGTATTCTGCCGGGCATCGACCATCCGGTGCCCACGATTTGGACCGAGGCGGGTGTGGTCACGCAGCGCGTGGCCAAAGCCGCCGAAGACGCCGGCTTGGTGTTTGCGGTGGACCCCACGTCGGCCGAAGCGTCGTGCATCGGCGGCAACATCGCCATGAATGCAGGCGGGAAAAAGGCCGTGCTGTGGGGCACGGCGCTGGACAATTTGGTTTCTTGGCGCATGGTGACGCCGCAGGCCGAGTGGCTGGAGGTGGTGCGACTGGGCCACAACCTGGGCAAGATTCACGATGCCGAGGTTGCCAGTTTTTCGCTCACCTATTACGCCGCCGACGGCAAAACCGAAAAACGGCGCGAACAACTCGACATACCGGGTTCGGCGTTTCGCAAAGCCGGCTTGGGCAAAGACGTCACCGACAAATTTTTAAGCGGTTTGCCGGGCATTCAAAAAGAGGGCTGCGACGGCCTCATCACCAGCGCGCGCTGGGTGGTGCACCGCATGCCCAGCCACACCCGCACCGTGTGCCTGGAGTTTTTTGGTAACCCGCAAGACGCCGTGCCCAGCATCGTCGAGATCAAACAGCGGCTGCAGCACGAGCAAGGCCAAAGCGGGGTCATGCTCGCCGGGCTTGAGCACCTAGACGACCGTTACTTAAAGGCCGTGGGCTACGTCACCAAGTCCAAGCGCGGGGGCTTGCCCAAGATGGTGTTGTTGGGCGACATCACCGGCGACGACGCCGACGCCGTGGCGCGTGTGACCTCTGAGGTGGTGCGCTTGGCCAACGGCCGCAGTGGC
>JALRFN010000433.1 GCA_023268425.1 Burkholderiaceae bacterium
GCGAAGCGTAGTTCTTTGAGGTGGGCGCTGTTGAGAAGAGGCAGTTCTGCCTGTCGAGATGGCTCCGCCGGACGCGCGGCCACATCTTCCGGCACGTCAGACATGACCTTGCGCAATCGACCGATACTCACGGGTTTTGTCAGCGAAGGCGCAGGTGAAAACATCTTCATCATCAAGAACGGCGTGATTTACACGCCCGACTTGTCCGCTGGTGCACTCAACGGCATCACCCGCAACACGGTCTTTCACATCGCCAAGGACCTGGGTTTGGAGGTGGTGCAAAAACGCATCACACGCGATGAGGTGTACATCAGCGACGAGGCCTTCTTCACCGGAACGGCCGCTGAAGTCACCCCAATCCGTGAGCTTGACCGCATCGAAATCGGCCCAGGCCATCGCGGCCCCGTCACCGAAAAGATCCAAAGTGCATTCTTTGACATCGTCAATGGCCGCGACCCGCGCTACGCCCACTGGCTGACCTTGGTTTAAAGGAGACACCCTTCATGTCAAACCAGCCCACCCCCGTTCAATTGCAAGCGAGCGATTTGGATCGCAACGGCGGCACTTATTGCCCCAACCCCAAAGCCGACATGAAAACCTGGAACACCCACCCCAAGGTCTTCATTGCCTTCACCGACGGGCGCGGCGTGTGCCCCTATTGCGGAACCATTTATCAAGTCGATGCCTCTGAGCAGCATGCTGGCCATTGAAAACACCAAGCACAGCAAGGTTGAACCCCAAGCGATGACGCACTTCTCAATTTGTGCATAAAATGGCTTACTTTTAATTCTTACAAAAATCCCAAACCATGGCACACATGACCACGTCCCCCCTCGCCCAAGCCTATTTGCGCTTCCTGCAACTGGCCAAAGCCATCGACGGCAACACCGACCTGCCGACGTTGGACGCCAACGAACGCGCCCTACTGGAAGCGCTGGCCATGGATTGGCACAACGGCACGCCCATGACGGTGATGCAAGCCATGGCACTCAAGCACTTGGGTTCACCTGCGACCCTGCATCGCCGCATTTCTCGCCTGCGCAAACTGGGCATGATTGAACCGCAAGAAGATGAGCACGACACCCGCATCAAACGGCTGGTGCTGACCGCAACGGCGCGCAATTACTTCGAGCAAATGGGCCAAACACTCAAGCTGGTCACCGCGCGTTGATGGTCTCAGGCGCTGATGCATCTGAACCGCAGCCTGGCTGCGGTTTTTTTTCGCCTCAGTTTGCCGTTAAAGCAAAAAAAAGGCTGCCCAAAGGCAGCCTTAAAAAAACCCCAAAAAGGGTTTCCCCCTGATGCATTTGCCAAGAGGCAAATGGTTGCCAAAACAGAACCTGTGACAGCAACAAATGAATACTAACACATGATTTTTATGAATCGAAATTATTTTTACTAATTCTTACCAATTCACCAAAAAAACGCTCCCCCCTCCCTCTCGTGCTTGCACCCCGACCCGGGCGCCGTGGCGCTGGGCGATCAAACGAACCAAGGCCAAACCCAAGCCCACAGAGCCGTGCTTCTCCTGAGCACCGGGCACCCGCACAAAGGGCTCGAAAATGTGCTCACGCCAAGCCTCTGGCACCCCTGGGCCACGGTCAGCCACACTCAAGACCGCACGGCCATCCATGTTGCGCACATCCACATCGATGTCCGCTTGTCCCTGAACCACGCCATGTCGCCGTGCGTTTTCCAACAAGTTGCGCACCATGCGTCGCAACAGCACGGCGTCGCCCAGGACCTCGACTGCTGCCGTCGCGTGCACCTGCGCACCGACCCGTGCCGCCTCTTCAGCCACCAATCCCAACAAATCCACCGGCTCATGCGACGCCAAGCCGTCTGGGTTGTGCTCCAAACGGCTGGCCAGCAACACCTCGTCCACGAGTTGATCGAGCTCGGCAACATTGCGCTCAATTTCTCGCTGAACATCCGCTCGCTCGGGCGCATCGGCCAGCAGGGCCAAGCCCATGCGGATGCGTGCCAGTGGCGAACGCAATTCGTGTGAGGCATGGGCCAACAGGTGTTTGTGCGAGGCCACCAGCGCTTCCACCCGGTCTGCTGCGGCGTTGAAGTGCCGAGCCAAGTCCGCAACCTCATCATCTCCCTGAGCGGGCAAGCGCACGGCCAAATCTCCCTCTCCCCATTGGCGCACCCCTTGCTGCAAGCCCTCAAGGCGGCGCGTCAAGCGACGCACCAAGGGCAGCGACACCAGCCCTGCCAACACCGCCACCAAAACGACCATGCTGCCCCAACCCAGCGTGCTCCACAGCGCCATGCTGCGTGAGGCCCAAGACGTGATGTCTCGCGGTGGCGGCGGCAGCTCAATCCACAAGACCTCGCCGCCCTCGGTCACCACTTGAAATTGGGTGGGTGGGCCAAAGCGCGGACGAATAACGGCCTGCGCGTAGCCGATTTCATGCCCAGACAGGTCACGCACGATGATTTCCTCGCCGGGGCGATTGGCGCGGTCGCGCTCCAAATCCAGGCGCCACAGCGCCGCCACAGCCCCAATGACGAGGGTGGCAACCGCAAACACCAGCCACCAAATGCGCCAAGACAAGCGCATGTTGCGCCACACCCGCGGGTGCTCAATCTTGCTGTTTGGCAAAGACATAACCCACGCCTCGCACGGTCAATATGCGTTTGGGCTGCTTGGTATCCAACTCAATCGCTTGGCGGATGCGTCCAATGTGCACGTCAATCGAGCGATCGAAAGCCTCCAATTCTCGCCCGCGCACCAATTCCATGATTTGGTCGCGGCTCAGGACTCGGCCCGCGCGCTGCGCCATCGCCAAGAGCAAGTCAAACTGGTAGGAGGTCAGATCAACGGCTTGCTCGCCCACGCGCACCACCCGCGTGTCTGGCTCGATGCGCAAGGAGCCAAAGACCAAGGCCTCGGGCTCAGCGTCCAAGACCACAGGCGCCTGACGGCGCAAGACCGCACGCAAACGCGCCAGCAGCTCGCGCGGCTCAAAGGGTTTGGAGACGTAATCGTCGGCCCCCAGCTCCAAGCCAACCACCCGGTCCATGGGGTCGCCCTTGGCCGTCAGCATCACGATGGGGGTTTGCGACAGCGGTGCCGCCATGCTGCGCAAGCGGCGGCAGACCTCCAAACCATCCATGCCCGGCAACATCAAATCCAACACCACCGCATCTGGTTTCAGCGTCGCGAGCATGTCCAAACCAGCCTCACCTGTCGGGGCTTGGTGGCACACAAAACCTGATTGCTGGAGGTAAGTCGCCACCATATCGGACAGGCGCGCATCGTCGTCGATGATCAACAGTGTTTGCGTCATGCGCCCATTGTGCGCGCCAATTGCAAACGCTTTGTAACGCGATCAGGCCGCGGGTTGGCTCAACAAGCGCCGCCCCGCCCACCAGACCAACAACAGCACAGGCAAGCCCATGGCGGTGGTCAAAACAAAGAAGCCTGGATAGCCCAGTGCATTGACCATGCCACCCGAATAGCCCCCCAAGGTCTTGGGCAGCAAGGTCATCAACGAACTGAAGATGGCGTATTGCACAGCGGTGAAGGACACCTGCGTCAAGCTGGACAAAAAGGCAACAAAGGCGGCACTGGCCAAGCCAGCAGCCAGATTGTCCGCAGCCACCACCAGATACAACCAACGGGCATCGTGCCCCGCGTAGGCCAAACCCACAAACAACA
>JALRFN010000437.1 GCA_023268425.1 Burkholderiaceae bacterium
ATCATCCGCTACCGCACGCGCGATTTGACACGCTGGCTGCCGGGCACGGCGCGCACCATGCGCCGCATGGAGAAGATCACCGGCCGCAGCGACGACATGATGATCGTGCGTGGCGTCAACGTCTTCCCCTCACAAATCGAAGAGCACATCTTGAAGATGGCCGCGCTGGCGCCGCACTATCAGTGCGTGCTGAGCAAACAAGGCCCCATGGACGTCTTGACCGTGCGCGTTGAATGCGCGCAAGGCATTGCCGCCGACAGCCCCGCCGCGCAACAAGCGGCCAAAGACCTGAGCCGCAACATCAAAACCTTCATCGGTTCATCGGCTCAAATTGAGTTGTTGCCCGAAGGCGGCGTCGAGCGCAGCCAAGGCAAGGCCAAGCGCGTGGTGGATTTGCGCTGAAGCCTGCCGATTAAGCCAACCAGCGTGCGACGCGCTCAGCGTCGCGCACGCTCAACTTCATGGCTTGAACCGCTGCGGGCCATTGGCCTTTGAGTGAGCGCACGCGAGCGTCGCGGGCGACGAGTGCGGTGAATTTGCCGTTGCGTGGCAGGTAGGCGTTCACGTCTTTGAGCGTCTTCACCCGGGCGTGTTGCGCGCCCACTTGCACCGACAACCATTCATCGCCCGGGCACAGGCCAGCGGCCTCGCCCGCGCCCCCGCGCAGCACGTGGGTGACCTGCAAGCCCGTGGCGTCTTCGCGCACGCGCAAGCCCAGTTGCTGCGCCAGTGGCGTGTCCACGTGTTCGCAGGCCACGCCCAGCGACTGCAGCGCCGCCTCGACGGGCAAGGCGTCGCTGCAGTGTACCCAGTCGTCCAGGCGTTTGAACACATCTGGACAACCCAGCGTTTTCAGGGCGGCTTGGATGTCGCGCATGGTCATGGGGCCACCGTCGGTGCGCGCCCACAGTGCGCGCATCAAGGCCTCTAGGTTTTGGCCTTGTTCGCGCAAAGCCGCGTCCAGACACAACCCCACCAAGGCGCCTTTGGTGTAGTAGCTGACCGTGGTGTTGGGGGTGTTCTCGGTGATGCGGTAGTACTTGGTCCAGGCGTCAAAGCTGGATTGCGCGACGCTTTGCAGCGCCTCGCCCGGTGTCTGACGCACTTGGTTCCAGGTTTTGGCCAGCAGTTGCAAATAGGTGGCCTCGTCGATCAGGCCCGCACGGCACAACAACAAGTCGTCAAAGTAACTGGTGAAGCCCTCAAAGAACCACAAGAGTTCGGTGTGGTTTTCTCGGCTGTAGTCGTATGTGGCGAACTCGGCGGGCCGCAGGCGCTTGACGTTCCAGGTGTGGAAATACTCGTGTGAAATCAGGCCCAGCAGTTGGGTGTAACCGTCGGTGGCTTTGAGGCTGCGGCCCGGCTGTATGCCGCTGCGCGTTTGCCGGGGCAAGTCTTGGCGCGCACAGACCAAGGCCGTGCTGTTGCGGTGCTCCAAGCCGCCGTAGGCGTTGTCGGCGGCGTGCATCATGAAGACGTAGCGGCGCCAAGGCGGCGTGCCGTTGCCGTGCCACATGTTGAACTCGGCCTCGACGATGGCTTGCGTGTCGCGCAGCAAACGCGCGCCGTCGAGGTTGGCGGGCGCGCCGGTGAGGGCCCACACGTGCGGCACACCGCGTACGGTGAACTCGGCCTTCCACATGCGGCCCATGGTCACTGGGCAGTCGGCCAACTCGTCATAGTCGGTGGCTTGGTAGCGACCAAAGCCACGGGCGTCGGTGCGTTTGGCCGCCAGCCCCGTGACCAGTTGCCAGTCTTGGGTGGCGGGGTGTTCTGGCGCAGGCAAGCTCAGTTCAATCGGGGTGTCGATTCCCAGTGCTTGCATGACCAAGCCCGTGCCGTTGAAAAACGCGCGCTCGTCGTCCAGGTAGGCCATGCGCACCGACGGGTCGTAGGCGTAGACCTCATAGGCCACGGTGAGCGGCGCGTCGCCGCCGTTGGCCACGTGCCACTGGTGTTTGTTCAGCGCTTCGACGGCCACCGCGTGCCGCCCTTGCTGCGCCCGCACACTTTGCACGTGTTGCGCAAACTCACGCACCATGTAGCTGCCCGGAATCCACACGGGCAGGCTCAAGACCTGTTTCGGCTTGGGCTTGGCGATGGTCATGCGCACCGACAACAAGTGCGCGTGCACGTCGGCGACGCTGATTTCCACGCGGATGGGGGGGCTGGGGTTTTTGCCGGGCATGGGGGTGCTCTTTGGAGATGTGCTGAATCAAAACCACCGTGGGGTGGGGTCACCCCGGCCACTGCGCCGGGGTCCACGGGCCTGAGGCCCCGACTTCAGGGGTGCAAGGCCTTCAGGCGTTTTTCAATCTCAGCTGCAGGTA
>JALRFN010000438.1 GCA_023268425.1 Burkholderiaceae bacterium
CAAGCGTGAGGCCTTGCACAGCCACCAACAAGCCTGTGGTGCCACCCCCATCAACGGCGCTTTGCTGGTCGCCAAGCGGCGCGGTTTGCAGGCCCAAACCTTGGGCTACATGAACTCGGGCGACACGCCACACGGAGATCGTGAGCGGGTCGTGGGCTATGGCGCAGTCGCCTTCCGCGCCGACGCGCAAGTGGATCGTGCGTTGGCTGGCCAAACGCTGCTGGCGCTGGCGCGCCACGCCATCGCCAGCCACCTGGGCCAAGACCTGCCCAGCGCGACCCCGCCCGAGTGGCTGCAACACCCTGGCGCCAGCTTCGTGACCCTGACCATTGACGGGCAATTGCGCGGCTGCATTGGCAGTTTGCAAGCCCGCCGCTCGCTGCTGGACGATGTGCGCCACAACGCGGTGGCTGCAGCCAGCCAAGACCCACGCTTTCGCCCTTTGGGCTTGGACGAGTGGGCGCGCACACGCATCGAAGTGTCCTTGCTCTCGACGCCCCAGGCCTTGTCTTTTCAAAATGAGGCCGAGGCGCTGCGCCAATTGAAACCGGGGGTGCACGGCGTGGTCTTGAGCCAAGGGGAGCGACGCAGCACCTTCTTGCCTCAAGTCTGGAAACAGCTGCCCGAGCCCGCCCAATTTTGGTCGCGCCTCAAACAAAAAGCGGGGTGGGCTCCCGACCATTGGGCACCAGACATGCAGGTGTCGGTCTACACCGTCACCGAATGGATAGAGCCTCAGCCATGAGCGCCATGCCTCAACACCACCCCGCGCGCTATTGGCACGCCTTGAGCGATGGGCGCATTCAGTGTGATCTGTGTCCGCGCGACTGCAAGCTGCACGAGGGGCAGCGCGGCGCCTGCTTTGTGCGCGCCCGCCAAGGCGACGCGATGGTGCTCACCACTTATGGGCGCTCGTCGGGGTTTTGTGTCGACCCGATTGAAAAGAAGCCACTGGCGCACTTTTACCCCAGCACCCCCGTGCTGTCCTTTGGTACGGCTGGCTGTAATTTGACATGCAAGTTTTGCCAAAACTGGGACATTTCCAAATCGCGCGACATGGACAAACTCGCGGCCCAAGTCTCTCCCACACAGGTGGCGCAGATGGCTCAGCACTTCAAGTGCCACAGCGTGGCCTTCACCTACAACGACCCGGTGATCTTCGCGGAGTACGCCATGGACGCAGCCGCAGCTTGTCGCGCGGCAGGCATCCAAACCGTTGCGGTCACCGCAGGCTACATCCACGCCGCGCCTCGTCGTGATTTCTTTGACCAGATGGATGCCGCCAACATCGACCTCAAGGCGTTTGAAGATGGCTTTTATTGGCGCCTGGCCAGCGCCCGTTTGCGACCCGTTTTAGACACCTTGCTGCATGTGCGTCACCACACCCGCTGCTGGCTGGAGATCACCACCTTGTTGATTCCCGGCAAAAACGACAGCGACGCCGAATTGACCGCGCTGAGTCAATGGATTCACCGTGAACTGGGCGCTGACGTGCCCTTGCATTTTTCAGCTTATCGGCCTGCCCACAAAATGACCCAGCCCGAACGCACGCCGCTGGAGACCTTGATTCGTGCGCGACGCATCGCCATGGACCAGGGCTTGCACCACGTCTACACCGGCAACGTGCATTGGCCCGAAGGCGGCACCACGCACTGCGCCCATTGCGGCTCGACGCTCATCGAACGCGATCAATACACCCTGAAACGATACCGCTTGGACGCCCAGGGGCAATGCCCGGACTGCGGTCACGCCTTGGCTGGGCGCTTTGCTGCAACGCACGGCGGTTTCGGCAACCAACGCATCCCCATTCGCGTGCAAGCGGGTCGGTGATCAACAAGCAAGGCACCGCTCTCGTTCACAAGCACTTGTCTTATTTGATCAACTTGCACTCGGTCACACCTTTGCGACCGACCGCTTCATCCACCGCGTGAAGCAAAGTACGCGGCGCAAACAAACCCATTTTGATTTCCTGCCACACAAAGTAGCTTTGGCCACTTTGCGCATTGATCTGCAAAACACTGTCCTGCTCAGCCTTTGACAACACGGTGTGCACCCCCGGATCTAGTGTGCGAACAATGTACGTTTTAGCCGCAGTGTCACCTACCCAAGCATTGTCAATCAGCACGGGCAGTTTCACCGCAGAACCCAGGCTCTCATTGCGGTAAATGTACAGCTTCGCCTTGTCTGATAAGGACGTAAACTCCTTCGCTGAAGCATCTGCTTCAGCCGATGCCATCGGAACTGATGCACACCCCCCTAGCAGCCCAAGGGTGATTAGGCCGGCAACCAGTGCAAAGCGTAATTTCATTTAAATGTCCTCATTGAATTTCGTTGTCAATTAGGTATTTTAAGCTACATATTTATGCACACCCGCGCCCCCCCCGCGTTGAGCACGCGACGAATCTCGCTCGTGCAACATCCGCAATCGCAGAGCCCGGCTGGCATCACCAATGTCGAAGTGCATTGCGACTGGCACGCTGACGGGATATCACTGCACTACCGCATCTCGCCCGTCGCCGAACTCCGCATCCCAGCCCCAAGACCCGCCGTTCAGGTCGACGGTTTGTGGCGCCATACTTGCATGGAGGCATTTTTGGCAGCGCGCGACAGCGAGGGGTACCACGAATACAACTTTTCCCCCAGCGGCGAATGGGCACGATACTGTTTCAGTGCTGAACGAGTTCGCGATCTCGAAACCGAGCACTTAGCTCAGCCATGGCGTCCCCGCATTGATTCGCACACTATGGGTGGCCGCCTTCATTTATCGGTACGTGTCCCGATCAGTGACTTTCCGATCAGCACTGAAGGCTGGTGGCTGGGGGTAAATTCGGTTTTAGAAGATCGACACGGCAACCTCACCTACTGGGCGTTGACGCACCCATGCCAAGCACCTGACTTCCATCACCCTGGTGGTCGCATCTGGCGACTGCCGCTTGAATAGACACACCATGCAATTCGGCCTCGAACGATTGATCGCTGACCCCAAGCTGCGCGCACCGCTGCGCGGGCGTCGCGTCGCGCTGTTGGCACACCCCGCCTCGGTCACGCGTGACCTGACGCACGCTTTGGATGCCCTGGCCGCCCTGCCCGAAATCGAGTTGAGCGCTGCATTTGGCCCACAACACGGTTTGCGCGGAGACAAGCAAGACAACATGGTCGAGTCGCCCGACTATTTGGACCCTGTCTTGGGCATTCCGGTGTTCAGTCTGTACGGTGAAGTGCGCCGCCCCAGCGACGCCATGATGGACAGCTTTGATGTTTTGTTGGTCGACTTACAAGACCTGGGCTGTCGCATCTATACCTTCATCACCACCCTGCGTTACGTGCTCGAAGCGGCAGCGCAACACGGCAAAAGCGTTTGGGTGCTGGACCGCCCCAACCCTGCGGGCCGCCCCATCGAGGGCTTGAGCCTGCGCCCAGGCTGGGAGAGTTTTGTGGGCGCCGGCCCCATGCCCATGCGCCACGGCATGACCATGGGTGAACTCGGCTACTGGTTCATTGAACATTTGCAATTGGACGTCGATTACCAAGTCATCGCCATGCAGGACTGGCAAGCCGATGCAGCCCCTGGCTTTGGTTGGCCGCAAGGCGAACGCAGCTGGGTCAACCCCAGCCCCAACGCGGCCAACCTGAGCATGGCCCGCGCCTATGCCGGCACCGTGATGCTCGAAGGCACGACGTGGAGTGAAGGCCGTGGCACGACACGGCCACTGGAGTTGTTCGGTGCGCCAGACATCGCCACCCGCGCCCTGCTGGCCGACATGCGCCGCATCGCGCCGCAATGGCTGCAAGGCTGTGTGTTGCGCGAATGCTGGTTTGAGCCGACTTTCCACAAACACCAAGGCAAGCTGTGCGCGGGCGTGCAAATCCACGTCGAGGACCCGCAGCACTACGATCACACGCGCTTTCAACCCTGGCGCCTGCAGGCGCTGGCGTTCAAAGCACTCCGAGTGCAACAGCCAGACTACCCGTTGTGGCGAGACTTCGCCTATGAGTACGAGCACGAGCGCTTGGCCATTGACCTGATCAATGGCAGCCCCCTGCTGCGCGAATGGGTAGACGACTCCGCGGCCAACCCGCAAGACCTGGACGCCATCACCCAACCCGATGAAGCGGCGTGGTCAGACGTGCAAGCCCGCTTCAAGCTCTACCCTTGAAGCGTCAAGGCGAACCCCGAGGTTCGCCCGCGCCAGCTGGCCGCTGATCAATAGCTGGCCAGCCGCTGTCATCAAGGCAGCAACATGCCCCGCAACACAAAGAAGAACATCGCGGCCATCAAGGCAGAAGCGGGCACGGTGATGATCCAGGCCCAGACGATTTTCAGCATGGAAGAGCGGTGAACCAACTGGCGCTTGAGCGCTTTTTGCAACTGCTTGCGCTCAGCGGCTTGAATGACGGCCTCTTCGCCCATGTTTTTGAGTTGGGCCAAGATGCGCTTTTTGTCTTCGGCAGGCGCGTTTTGGAAGGTCATCAAGACTTGCTCTGCGAGAGCAAAGTCGGCCTTGCCCTCGTGTTGGTGCAACACGTCTTCGATGACTTTGCCCAATCGCATTTCCAAAAACTCACGCAAGAAGCCCACGCCAAACACGGCGCCCAGCGCCACGTGCGTCGAGCTGATGGGCATGCCCAACTGGCTGGCGACAATCACCGTGATGGCGGCGGCCAAGGCGATGCAAAACGCCCGCGAGCGGTCCAGTTCGGTGATTTCTGAGCCGAC
>JALRFN010000198.1 GCA_023268425.1 Burkholderiaceae bacterium
CTGCCCCCGCTGCTGCTGGTGGCGCTGCCGCCGCTGTGGAAGAGAAGACTGAATTCGACGTCATCCTGACCGAAGTCGGCGCCAACAAGGTGTCCGTCATTAAGGCTGTCCGCGAAGTCACCGGCTTGGGCTTGAAAGAAGCCAAAGAGCTGGTCGACGGTGCACCCAAGCCCGTCAAAGAAGGCGCAAGCAAAGACGAAGCCGAAGCCATCAAGAAAAAGTTGGAAGAAGCTGGCGCGAAAGCCGAGCTCAAGTGATGCCACATGGCGTGGGCGGTGCCTTCAGCACCCCTGCGCCGGCTTGCTGAATGCGGCGGCTACGCGCCGTCGCGTTTCAGAGCACACTTGAAAGCGTGAACCTTTTTCGTTTTCAAGTGTCTTCTGAAGTCGACAACAGAAGACCGCTTGGTTCGGGCCGCGTGCAATGCGCGGTCGTCAGCCATCGCTGGTAGTGGCCAGCCCCAAGCATTTCGACCCCCGCTTCATGACGATGAACAGGGGCGTTCCGTGTCCTGTCAAACCAGCCGGAGAATTCATGGCCTATTCTTTCACCGAACGCAAGCGCATTCGCAAGAGCTTTGGAAGCCGCGAAAATGTGATTGAGATTCCTTATCTGCTGCAAATGCAAAAAGACGCTTACACCGCGTTTTTGCAGGCCGATATCCTCCCCAAAAAACGCAAGCCTGAAGGCTTGCAAGCCGCTTTTGAGTCGGCCTTCCCCATCGTGTCGCACAACGGCTTCGTGGAAATGAAGTTCGTGGAGTACACCTTGGGCAAACCTGCCTTTGACGTGCGCGAGTGCCAAACACGTGGCTTGACCTTTGCGTCGGCTGTGCGGGCCCGCGTGCAATTGATCATTTATGACCGTGAGTCCAGCACGTCGCAGTCCAAGGTGGTCAAAGAAGTCAAAGAACAAGAGGTCTACATGGGCGAAGTGCCCTTGATGACCGACAAGGGTTCGTTCGTCATCAACGGCACCGAGCGCGTGATCGTGTCTCAGTTGCACCGCTCGCCTGGCGTGTTTTTTGAACACGACAAGGGCAAGACCCACAGCTCCGGTAAGTTGCTGTTTTCGGCGCGCATCATCCCCTACCGTGGTTCTTGGCTGGACTTTGAGTTCGACCCGAAAGACTTTTTGTACTTCCGCGTGGACCGCCGCCGCAAGATGCCGGTGTCGATTCTGCTCAAGGCCATTGGCCTGACGCCCGAAGCCATCCTGGCCAACTTCTACGTCAACGACCACTTCCGTTTGATGGACAGCGGCGCACAAATGGAATTTGTGCCCGAGCGACTCAAGGGCGAGGTCGCTCGCTTCGACATCGTCGACAAGAGCGGCAAAGTCGTGGTGGCCAAAGACAAGCGCGTGACCGCTCGCCACACCCGCGAGCTGGAGCAGTCGGGCACCACACACATCTCTGTGCCCGAAGAGTTTTTGGTTGGCCGCGTGTTGGCCAACGACATCGTCGATGCCGACACCGGCGAAGTCATCGCCAAGGCCAACGATGAGTTGACCGAAAGCGTGTTGAAGGCGCTGCGCGAAGCCAACATCATGGACATCGCGTGCATCTACACCAACGACTTGGACCAAGGCGCGTTCATTTCGCAGACCTTGCGCACCGACGAGACCAATGGCGAATTCGCCGCCCGCGTGGCCATCTACCGCATGATGCGCCCCGGCGAGCCGCCCACCGAGGACTCTGTGCAGGCGCTTTTCCAGCGTTTGTTCTACAACCCGGATACCTATGACTTGTCGCGCGTTGGTCGGATGAAGTTCAATGCCCGCGTTGGTCGTGATGAGCTTACGGGCGCGATGGTCTTGAGCAACGAGGA
>JALRFN010000200.1 GCA_023268425.1 Burkholderiaceae bacterium
ATCACGATGTTGACCAAATGGGCGCTGGGTTGGCCGCTGCGCTTTTGGGCCAAAGACAGTCTGTTTCGCTGGCCGCTGTTTGGCGCGTGGTTGCGGTGGATTGGCGCGGTGCCCGTGCGCCGCGACAGTGCCCAGGGGCTGGTTCAAGACACCTTGGCCACCATGGAGCGCGAGTCCTCTTTTTGGTTGGCTCTGGCCCCAGAGGGCACGCGCGCCAAGACGCCCGGTTGGCGCACCGGCTTCTACCACCTGTGGGTGGCCTCGGGCTACCCGCTGGGCGTCGGGGTGATTGACTGGCGGCGCAAGACCATCGGGGTGACCGCGTTTTTGCAAGCCAGCGGTGAGATGACGCAAGACTTCGACCACATTGCCCAAGCCATCGGTGAGCCCAGCGGTCACACGCCCGACCACGCCTCGCCCATCACGCCGTGGCTGCGGGGCGCCCAAGCACAAGAGGAAAAGCAAGCATGAGTGAAGACCGCGTTGACCCGTCTGCTGTGCGCGATTATTTGCGCAGTTTGCAGCAGCGCATCATGGCTCAGGTGGCCGCAGCCGATGGCGCTGCAGTCACCGTTGACACCTGGGAGAAACCCAGCGGTGAGCGCTTGCAAGGGCAGGGCGTGACCCAAATTTTGGAAGATGGCGCCTTGTTTGAGCGCGCTGGTTGCGGATTCTCGGACGTCAGCGGCCCGAGCCTGCCGCCGTCGGCGACCCAGCACCGCCCAGAGCTGGCCGGCGCACCGTTCACCGCCATGGGGGTGTCGTTGGTGTTCCACCCGCGCAACCCCTATGTGCCCACCGTGCACATGAACGTGCGCATGATCGTGGCCACGCCAGCCACAGGGCCTGCGGTGGCGTGGTTTGGTGGTGGCATGGACTTGACGCCGTATTACGGCTTCACGGAAGACGCGGTGCATTTCCACCAAAGCTGTGCCGACGCCTTGTCGCCGTTTGGCGAGGGCTTGTACCCCCGCTTCAAGGCTTGGTGTGACGACTACTTCTGCAACCGCCACCGCCAAGAGCAACGCGGCGTCGGGGGGGTCTTTTTCGACGACTTTGCCGAACTGGGTCAGGCGCGCAGCTTTGCCATGTTGCAGGCGGTGGGCGACGCCTTCATCAACGCTTATTTCCCCATCGTGGCGCGTCGCCGCGACACGCCCTATGGCGAGCGCGAACGAAACCACCAACTCAATCGCCGTGGCCGCTACGTCGAGTTCAACCTGGTCTGGGATCGAGGCACGCACTTTGGGCTGCAATCGGGTGGGCGCACCGAGTCCATCCTGCTGTCGATGCCGCCCATGGTGTCTTGGGCCTATCAGGTCACGCCTGAGCCAGGTACACCAGAGGCCGCCTTGCTGAGCGACTTTTTGGTGGTGAAAGACTGGATTTGATGAGCCAGGCCACGCGCATCGGCATGTTCGGTGGGGCATTTGACCCACCGCATCGCGCCCATTTCGCTTTGGCACAGGCCGCCATTGCGCAGCTGCGCTTGGACCATTTGCACATCGTGCCCACCGGGCAAGCCTGGCACAAAAGCCGGGTCTTGAGTGAATCCCTTCATCGCCTGGCCATGAGCGAAGCGGTCTTTGCACCATTGCCACAAGCGGTTTTGGATGCGCGCGAAATCCAACGCACAGGCCCCAGTTACACAGCCGACACTTTGGCCGAGTTGGCTGTTCAATACCCAAACAGCCAGCGCTATCTGATCGTGGGTTTGGATCAACTGCGCAGCTTTCGCCAGTGGTCCCGCCACGCCGAGATTTTGAGCCTGGCCACACTGGTGGTTGCGCACAGGCCCGAGCAAGAATCGGGGCAAGCAGATGGTTTGCCGCCCGTGCCACACCAATGCTTGGCCTTTGAGGCTGACCCCATCAGCTCGACTCAATTGCGCGCGGCACTGGGTGACCCCAAACACCGCGAGCGAACGCTTGCCGAACTCCCCCCCGCCTTGGCGCGCTATATTGCACACCATCATCTCTTTGAAACCGTGACCCCATGACTGAATCCGCAAACAAACGCGCCATCCAAAAGCTCCAACGCGTCTTGGTCGATGCCCTTGAAGACGTCAAAGCCAAAGACATCCAGGTCTTTGACACCGAACACTTGACGCCGCTGTTTGAGCGCGTGCTGGTGGCCACCGCAACGTCCAACCGCCAAACCCGTGCGCTGGCCGCCAGCGTGCGCGATGCGCTGCGTGAAAACGGTTACGACAAGCCTCGGGTTGAGGGCGAAGACAACGGCGAATGGGTGATTGCCGATTGCGGTGATGCGGTGGTGCACATCATGCAAGCCGAGATTCGCGATTACTACCGACTCGAAGAAATTTGGGGCGACAAGCCCGTGCGCCTGCGTTTGAACAAGGTCAGCTCTGGTTTCGCCAAGTCAGAGGTCGAGCGCGCGGCGACAAAGCCCGCCAGAAAGTCGGCAGCCGCTGCCGAGGGCAAACCTGCAGCCAAAGCGCCAGCGAAGAAGGCGGCTCCCCGCAAGTCACCCGCAGCCAAGGCGCCGGCCAAGACGGCAAGCAAAGCGGTCGCCAAAGCACCGTCTCGGACGCCCTCTCAGACCGCAGTGAAGAAGGCGGCGGTGAAGAAGGCGGCAGGCCAAGCATCGACCAAAGCGGCGCCGGCCAAAAAAGCAGCGGCGAAAAAACCAGCCGCCAAAAAGGCGCCCAAGACCTAAGCTCACGTCATGAAGCTGGTGTTGATCGCGGTTGGCCCGAAGATGCCTGCATGGGCGCAAACCGCGTTTGACGATTACGCCAAGCGCATGCCCCCCGAGCTCAGAGTTGAGGTCAAAACCGTCAAAGTGGCACACCGCGCACAACAAAGTGACGCGGCCGCGGCCATGCTGGTGGAGCGCAAAAACATCGAGGCCTTGATTCCCAAAGGCGCCCGCGTGGTGGCCTTGGACGAGCGCGGCAAAGCGCCCACCACACTGGAGTTGGCCGAGCAACTCAAGGACTGGCAACTCGACGCGCGTGATGTGGCGCTGATCATTGGCGGTCCAGATGGCTTGGACGCCGAATTCAAGGCTGGTGCTCACGCGCTGCTGCGCCTGTCCAGTTTGACCTTGCCGCACGCCATGGCGCGCGTCTTGTTGATGGAGCAGCTCTACAGGGCTTGGAGCATCAACGCCAACCACCCCTACCACCGAGAATGAAGCTGTGGCTTTTCATCACAACAGCATTTACTTGGCTTCGCAAAGCCCCAGGCGCCAGCAGTTGCTCACCGAGTGGGGGGTGGCTTTTGATTTGCTACTCCCGAGCGATGACGAAGACGCTGAAGCCTTGGAACGAGTTCTGCCCGCTGAGGCACCAGGGCGCTACGTGCGTCGCGTCACCGGTTTGAAAGTGCGGGCAGCACTCGCACGCGTGCAAGCTCGGGGTTTGCCTGCTCGACCAGTGTTGTGTGCGGATACCACCGTGGCCTTGGGCATGGAGATTCTGGGCAAGCCTGAGTCGCCAGCCCACGCGCGCGAGATGCTGCGCCGCCTCAGCGGGCACAGCCATCGCGTGTTGACCGCTGTGGGCATGGGGCAGGGTGATCAGCTCGAAGTGGTGGTCAGCCGCTCACAAGTGAGCTTCATGGACTTGAGTGCGCAGCAAATCGATGCCTACATCGACAGCGGTGAACCGTTTGGCAAAGCGGGTGCCTACGGCATTCAAGGCCTGGCGGCGCTGTGGGTCTCGCATTTGAGTGGCAGTTACAGCGGCGTCATGGGCTTGCCCGCCCACGAAACGCGTCAAATCTTGCAGCGCTTTGGCGTGGACACACGGGTGTAAACATGGACCAAGAAATCTTGATCAACTGGGCGCCTCAAGAGACCCGTGCGGCGGTCATCGAACAGGGCGCTGTGCAAGAAGTATTGATTGAACGCAGCCTGGAGCGAGGGCTGGTTGGCAACGTGTACTTGGGCAAGATCACCCGTGTGCTGCCCGGCATGCAATCGGCCTTCATTGACATTGGCCTGGAACGCGGTGGCTTTTTGCACGTCGCTGACTTGTTGCCCAAGGTCGGCCGCGACGAAGGCGTCGCCACCCCCATCGAACGATTGCTGCATGAAGGTCAGAGTTTGTTGGTCCAGGTGCTCAAAGATCCCATGGGCACCAAAGGGGCACGGCTCACTGCCCAGATCAGCATTGCGGGGCGGTTGTTGGTGTTGCTGCCCAAAGAGAAACACATCGGGGTGTCTCAGCGCATTGCGGCGCCCTTGCGCGATGAATTGCGTTCACGGCTGCAAAGCCTGGCAGGGCAAGACGAACATGGTTTGATTTTGCGCACCAACGCCGAAGACGCCAGCGACGAAGCCTTGGCGCAAGACATGGCTTACCTGAAGAAGATTTGGGGCAAGATACAGCGCGGCGCACAAACCTTGGCGCCAGGGCAGTTGTTGCACGCCGACTTGACGCTCACCGAACGGGTGCTGCGCGACCTGGTGAGCGAGGACACCCAACGCATCCGCATCGACTCGCGCGAGCAGTTGGCCCATTTGCGTGCCTTTGCGCAAGAGTACATGCCCAGCGTGGTGGACCGCATCGAGCTGCACAGCGGCGAACGCACCGTGTTCGACTTGCACCAGGTTGATGCCGAGATCAACCGGGCTCTGCAGCGGCGCGTCGATTTGAAGTCGGGTGGGTATTTGGTCATCGATCAAACCGAAGCGCTGACCGCCATTGACGTCAACACCGGCGGTTATGTGGGCGCACGCAATTTCGACGAAACGATTTTCAAGACCAATTTGGAAGCCGCTCAGGCCATCGCCCGCCAACTGCGGCTGCGCAATCTGGGAGGCATCGTGGTGATTGACTTCATCGATATGGCCAAACCCGAGCACCAACAAGCGGTGATGGCTGAAATGCGCAAGCAGCTCGCCCGCGACCGGGTCAAGTCGTTTGTTGGCCAATTTTCACCTTTGGGCCTGCTGGAGGTGACCCGCAAGCGCGACCGCGAGTCGCTGGCCCAAGCCCTGAGCGAATCCTGCGAGGCTTGTGCGGGCAGGGGGGCAGTGAAGACCCCGCGCACGGTTTGTTACGACATCTTGCGAGAAATTTTGACCGAGGCGCGCAGTTTCAACCCCAAAGAGTTTCGGGTCATTGCTCACCCCCGCGTGGTGGAAATGTTCCTCGATGAAGAAAGCGCGCATTTGGCTGGTTTGAGCACCTTCATTGGCAAGCCGATCTCCCTGCACGCCGATCAGGTGTCATCGCCCGAGCATTACGACATCGTGCTGCGCTGATGCGTCGAAGCGCTCAAATTCAGCGACCCCAATACCCCGCAGCCTGAGCAGCGTCACGCACAGCACGCTGAGGTTCGTTATGATCGGACGCTTTGGTTTTGAATCCACATCGAGCCGCCCCCTCATGATTCCAGACACACGCCTCACATCCAGCCACCCCACCACACCGATCACACGCCGACGCTCTCTGGGTGCGGTGGGCGCCTTGGGCGCTGCGGCTTGGTTGGGCGCGGCGGGGCCAGCGCGGGCACAGTTTGAGGTTGAGGTGCGTGGCGTGGGCTTGACCCAGCGGCCCTTTGCCGTTGCGGCCTTCACGGGCAGGGGCTTGTCCGACACGCCAGTCGATCAAATTGTGGTGGCCGACCTGGAGCGCAGCGGCTTTTTCCGCCATGTGGTGGTCAATGGCGAGGCTTTGGACGAAAACAAACGGCCCGACCTGACGCCTTGGCGCGGTTTGGGGGTCGATGCGCTGGTCACTGGCAGCGTCAACAAGCTCGCCGATGGCCGTTGGGACGTGCGTTACCGCTTGTGGGACGTGGTCAAAGGCGAGGACTTGGGCGGGGTGAGTTTCCCTGTCCCGGCCAACGACTTGCGTCTGGCTGCGCACAAGGTGGCCGACTCGGTCTACGAAAAACTCACGGGTGACCCGGGCGTGTTTTCAACCCGCATCGCCTACGTGACCAAGCGGCAAAATCGCTACGCCCTGTGGGTGGCGGATGCCGATGGACAAAACGCGCAGGCCGCACTCAACAGCCCTGAGCCCATCATTTCCCCCACCTGGTCGCCTGATGGTCGCCGCCTGGCTTATGTGTCTTTTGAGTCGCGCAAGCCGGTGATTTACGCGCACACGGTGGCCACAGGCGAGCGCCAATTGGTCGCCAACTTCAGGGGTTCTAACTCCGCACCTGCCTGGTCGGCAGACGGCAAACGCATCGTGGCGACCCTGACGCTGGCGGGGCACTCGCAAATTTACAGCGTGGATTTAGCGTCCAATCAGCCCGAGCGCTTGACGGACTCCATCAGCATCGACACAGAACCCGTTTGGACCAAAGACGGGCAGTTTTTGTATTTCGTCAGCGACCGGGGTGGCAGCCCGCAGATTTATCGCATGTCTGCCCTGGGTGGTGCGCCCAAGCGCGTCACTTTCACTGGCAACTACAACGTGTCGCCCGACGTCAGTCCAGACGGCAAGACCTTGGTCTACGTGTCCAGGGTCAATGGGGCGTTTCGCATCCACGCCATGGACTTGGAGAGTGGCGCGGTGCGTGCCTTGACCAACACCCGCGACGACGAGAGCCCGAGTTTTGCCGCCAACGGCAAGTTGATCGTCTACGCCACGCGCGTCGAGGGACAAGAAGCGCTGATGACCACCACCGTTGACGGACGCATTCGTTCGCGCTTGGCTGGATCCAGTGGCGACATCCGTGAACCCGCTTGGGGCCCCTTCAGGCCCTGAAACCATTGAGCATTGACAGAGGAGCAGGAGACATGAATATGCAAGACAAATGGAAACAGCCGCTGTTGAGCGCCATCTTGGTGTTGAGTTTGGCCGCGTGCAGCAGCGTTGATTTGGGCCAAGGCACAGGCGATGCGAGCGGCAATGGCAACGCGTCTTCGACTCAAGGCAGCGGTGGCGACCAGGCCAACAGCAAAGGCACCAACGCCGACGGCGTCAAAGGTGTCGAATTGGGCAACAACGCCGAGCAAAGCAAGGCGGCAGAAAACCTGGGCAAAGTCATTTATTTTGATTACGACAGCTTCGCGCTGAAAGACGAGTACGCACCCTTGATCGCTGGCCACGCACGCGCCCTGAGTGAAGACCGCACCTTGCGGGTGATCTTGGCCGGCCACACCGACGAGCGTGGCAGCCGAGAGTACAACCTGGCGCTCGGTCAACAGCGCGCTGAAGCCGTCAAGCGCGCTTTGTCGCTGTTGGGCGCACAAGATCTGCAAGTTGAAGCCATCAGCTACGGTGAAGAAAAACCGGCCAGCCTCGGTGGTGACGAGGCATCATTTGCGAAAAATCGCCGCGTTGAGCTGCGCTACCGTTGATCTTCGAAAGCCGAATTGTGAAGCGTGAAACCCTGATTCCTTCTTGGTCCATCAAGGCCCTGAGCCTGAGCTTGACTGCTTTGTTGGTGAGTGCGCCCGCCCATGCGCTGTTTGAGGACGAGGAAGCCCGCAAAGCCATCATCGATTTGCGCGAGCGTGTGGCGACTCAACAAAATACGCTGAAGCGGCTCCAAGGTGAGGCCGTCACGGGCGCCAGCCTGCTCGAGCTGTCCAAACAAAACGATGGCTTGCAACGCGAGGTGGCCGCCTTGCGCGGGCGCAACGAGGAGTTGGTGCGGCAATTGGATTTGACCAACAAGCGCATCGATGAGCTCAACGCGCGCTTGGTGAAGTTGGAACCGATGACGGTCATGGTTGATGGCGTCGAGGTTGAAGCGCAAGCGGGTGAGCGCAAAGCCTACGACGCCGCCATCGCGCTGCTGCGTCAAGGCAATTATTTGCAGTCGCAGTCGGCGCTGGAGCAGTTCATGCTGCGCTACCCCGTCTCTGGTTACAAGCCCAGCGTCTTGTTCTGGTTGGGCAACGCACAGTACGCCAACCGCCAGTTCGAGCAAGCCAAAGCCAGTTTCGCCAGTCTGGTCGCTCAATTCCCCAAGCACATGCGCGTGCCTGAGTCCAAATTGGCGCTGGCAAACTGCCAGCTCGAATTGAAGGACCTCAAGGGTGCCAAGCTCACCCTGAAGGAATTGACGGAAACCCACCCACAAAGTGAAGCCGCCAAAACCGCAGACCAGCGCCTCAAGGCGCTTCAGTGACCCGCCGAGAAAGCCTGTGAAACATGGAATGGTCTGAGTACGCCGCTTTGCGGTGGCAAGTCTTGGGGGCCGCGTTTGCGGTCTCCATTTTTTTTGGCTGGCTGGTGCACCGCAGCCAGTTTTGCACCATGGGGGCGATCAATGACGCGCTGAACATGGGCGATTTCACGCGCGCGCAGATTTGGGCTTCGGCCATCGGCACCGCCGCATTGGGTCTCTGGGGACTTCATGCAGCAGCCATCGTGGACGCCACCCAAAGCATCTACGCCAGCGGCAACATCATCGTGGTCAGTGCGCTGCTCGGCGGTGCTTGTTTTGGGTTTGGCATGGTCCTGGCCTCGGGTTGCGGCAGCAAGACCCTGGTGCGCATGGGGGCCGGTAGCTTGAAGTCACTGGTGGTCTTTGTTGTCATGGGGATTTCAGCCTACGCAACCTTGCGCGGCATCACCGCCGTCTTGCGTGACCAAACGCTGGATCGACTGGCTTGGAGCGCCGACAGCAGCTTACTGCCGGTGTGGTTGGCCAACAGCTTGGGCGGCAGCGTGTCGCAGTGGGGCTTGGGCCTGGCTGGGGCGCTGGCGGCCGCGACCTGGGGCTGGTCGCTGCGCAATGCCGATTTTCGCCAAGCGCGTCCAGTGCTCACGGCGCTGGGTGTGGGCTTGGCTGTGGTGGCGATGTGGTGGGTGAGCGGGGCGCTGGGTTTTGTCACCGAGCACCCGCAAAGCTTGGAGCCCGCTTTTGTGGCGACCAACAGCCAACGCATGGAGTCATTGACCTTCACGGCCCCCATGGCCTACGCCTTGCACTGGCTGATCTTGTTCAGTGACGTATCCAACGTGCTGACCATCGCCGTGGTTTCGGTCGCCGGCGTGGTGCTGGGTGCCTTTGTGTCGGCCAAGCTCAAAGGCAGCTTCCGCTGGGAAGGTTTCCAAAGCACACAAGACACCGCGTTGCACTTGGCGGGGGCTGTGTTGATGGGTTTTGGCGGTGTGACCGCCATGGGTTGCACCGTGGGGCAGGGCTTGTCCGGCATGAGCACTTTGAGTTTCACCAGTGTGCTGGCGCTGGTCGGCATCGTGGCCGGAGGCGTCGCGGGTTTGAAGTTTCAGCTTTGGTTGCTGATGCGTGATGACTGACTCCGGCACACCCGATCATGCACGCCGCTTTGGCGGAACGGCGCGCTTGTACGGTCAAGCGGCTGCCCAACGCATTTACGGCATGCACGCTGTGGTGGTCGGCATTGGCGGTGTGGGCTCGTGGGTGGCTGAAGGCCTGGCGCGTTTGGGCGTGGGGCAGCTGAGTTTGATCGACATGGACCATGTCGCAGAATCCAACATCAATCGCCAGTTGCACGCCACCGACGCTTCAGTGGGCATGGCCAAAATCGAGGCCATGCGACAGCGCATCAACAGTTTTCACCCCGAGTGCCTTGTGCACAAGGTCGACGATTTTGTGAGCCCAGACAATTGGCCGCAGTTGCTCGATGGTCTGCCGCCAGTACATGTGTTGATCGACGCGTGCGACCAGTGGCGCGCCAAAGAAGCCATGGCCGCTTGGGCTTTGCGTTCACGCACCCCGGCCGTGGTGGTGGGCGCTGCGGGTGGCAAGGTCAAGGCCCAAGCGGTGGAAGTCGCCGATTTGGGGGCGGTCAGCCACGACCCCTTGCTGGCGAAATTGCGCTACCAGTTGCGGCGCCACCATGGAGCCGCCAGGCAAGGGCGCATGGGCGTGACCTGCGTGTTCAGTCGCGAAAGCGTGGT
>JALRFN010000243.1 GCA_023268425.1 Burkholderiaceae bacterium
GCGGCTGGCAGGATTCGAACCCACGACCCCTTGGTTCGTAGCCAAGTACTCTATCCAACTGAGCTACAGCCGCGAAGCCTTGAATTATAGACAGAAAAACCGCCATGCGACAAGGTCGAAAAAATAAATCTTGATAATGGCGCTTTTCGCCCGCTCCCCCACTCCATGCCCACCACCCACCGCCATTGGCCTGTCTTGGCCGCCTTGATCACGATCTCGATTTGGACGTCTTTCATCGTGGTGGCGCGCGCGTCGGCTTCGCACCATTTGTTGCCCTTGGACATTTTGGCTGCGCGCGTGGTGGGCGCCGGCTTGTTGTTGCTGCCCTACGTGATCTGGCAGCGCCGCAAGCGTCCTGCGCCTGCGCCGGGCGCACAACGCTTGGCCTTTGGTGGCTGGTCGCCACTGCCTTGGCTACCCACGTTGGCGGTGGGCGTGTTGGCCGGTTTTTTATACAGCGGTTTGGCCTACACCGGCTTCTTTTACGCACCGGCCACCCACGCGTCGGTCTTGCTGCCCGGCGCCTTGCCGTTTTGGACCACGCTGCTGAGTGTGTGGTGGTTGAAAGAGAAATTGCCTTCGCAACGCTGGGTGGGTTTGGGCTTGATTTTGGCAGGCGCGCTTTTGGTGGGTTCCAAAAGTTTGAGTTGGAGCGGTGACGATCCGGTCTGGATTGGTCACGTGTTTTTCTTGTGCGCCTCACTGACGTGGTCGACTTATGGCGTGGTGGTTCGTCGCTACCAACTCAACGCGATTGACGCCACCACCGCCTTGACCATGACGGCGGTGTTCATCTACCTGCCCGCTTACGCGATCGCGGTGGGCTTGTTTGATGTGCCCAGCCATTTCAGCCAGGCGCCTTGGCGAGAGATTGTCTTCCAGGGCATTTACCAAGGCTGGGGCACGCTGGTCATTGCCGGCATCACCTTCAACACCATGGTCAAGCACTACGGCCCTGTGCGCACCACCATGATGACGGCCTTGGTGCCCGGTTTGTCGGCGCTGAGTGCGGTGCTGTGGTTGGGCGAGCCAATGACCCCCGTGCTGCTGGGTGGGCTGGCCTTGGTCACCACAGGCATCTTGCTCGGTGCGCTACAGCGCTCGCCCAAAACCTAACGCCATCCGCGTCCGGGCTGTGCCTCGACGCTGAACCAGCGGTTCAAGCGTTCAACAAAACGTCCAAACGGGCGATGGCCTCTTGCAAATCGCTCATGGAACTGGCGGTGGAAAAGCGCACGTGAGTGCCCAAGTCGCGGTCTGAAAAGTCGCGGCTGGGTGTCAAAACCACGTGAGCGCGCTGCATGACCACGTCGACAAACTCGGCACTGTTGCTCACGCCCAAGCGATTGAAAAATGGCGTCGCATCGGCCCAGGCATAGAAGGCACCGTCGGGCATCACAGGCACACCAAAACCGAGTTGACGCAAAGCGGGAATGAAGTAGTCCCGACGGGCTTTGAACTCAGCGCGGCGACGCTCGTACTCGGCAATGGTGTCGGGTTCAAAGCAAGCCAGTGCTGCATGCTGCGCCACCGTCGAGGCACAGATGTACAGGTTTTGCGCCAGAGCCTCGACTTGCGGCACCACGGCCTCGGGCAAGACCAACCAGCCCAAACGCCAGCCGGTCATGGTGAAGTACTTGGAAAAGCTGTTAATCGACACGACCTCGTCGCTGTAGGCCAGCGCCGTTTGGCCAAAGCGCTCGTCGTAGCTCAAGCCCAAATAGATTTCGTCCAGCAAGGTCACGCCGCCGTTGATGCGCACCACTTCGATGATGTCTTGCAACTCCTGCGGCTCCAATGAGGTACCCGTCGGGTTGGATGGCGAGGCCAACAAGACGCCGCGTGTGCGCTCGTTCCAGTGATCGGCCACCATTTGCGCACTCAACTGGTAGCGCTGCTGCGCCGTCGTGGGCAACAACACGGCCTTGGCGCTCGACGCCGTCAAGATGTGGCGGTTGCATGGGTAGCTGGGGTCTGGCATCAACACCTCCTCGCCCGGGTTCACAAAAGCCACGCAGGCCAATTGCAAAGCCGCCGAGGCCCCGGCCGTGATGACGATGCGCTGCGGCGACACCTCGACCCCAAAGCGATCCGCGTACCACTGCGACAAGCGCTCGCGCAAGGGCAGCAAGCCCATGGCTTCGGTGTACTGCGTCTTGCCCGCCGCAATCGCGTGCTGTGCGGCGCGCTGCACCGCCTCGGGTGCTGTGAAGTCAGGCTCACCGATGCCCAGAAAAATCATGCGCGCTTCGTCAGCACCCATGGTTTTTTCCAGCGCAACGGCCTGCTTGGCCACTTGCATGACGTAAAACGGATCAATGGATTGGGCGCGGGTCGATACTTGCATGGCCGCGATCTTATGCGAGAAGAAGCCCCGCTCTTGCTGCCCCGATGTTGCGAGCGCCGTCCTCAAACCTGCTCTGAAATCTCAATCAGGTTGTGGTCCGGATCGCGCACATAAACCGAGCGGATCTTGCCCGTCGCGCCAGTGCGCAGCACCGGCCCTTCGACCACCGGCCAATCTTGAGCAGCCAGGTGAGCCATCACCACATCCAAGGGTTTTGAAGCGATGAAACACAAATCCAAAGCCCCAGGCACCGGCAAATGTGCCTTGGGCTCAAACTCGGCGCCTTGCACGTGGATGTTGATTTTCTGTTGGCCAAACTTCAGTGCCTGACGCTCAACGGGCGGCGTGCCGCCAACAAAGGTCTCCAGGTGCATGCCCATGACCCGCACATAAAAATCAATGCAGGCCTGAGGGCGAGACGTGGTCAACACCAAGTGGTCGAGATGGTCAATCATGGTCGTGGGCAGTCTTGGCAGTTAGGGTCGCCCAGATTCTGGCACGGCAGATATCGCCGCACCGCGCCCTCACCCAGAGCGCTGTTGCATGCGGTGGGCCACCGGCCAGACCCCCAGGAGCACCAAAAGCAAAAAACCCTTGCAAATCATTGATTTGCAAGGGTTTGAATTGGTAGGCGCGATTGGATTCGAACCAACGACCCCTACCATGTCAAGGTAGTGCTCTAACCAACTGAGCTACGCGCCTGTCGTTTGGACTAAGCCCGCAAGTATAGCAGCGATTGGGCTGGTTTTAGCGGCGTCGCGCACTTTTCACACCAGAAACTTCAAGCACCGCAGCCAAGACTTTGCTCACGCGGCTTGCGCCCGAAACCTGCACGGTGAAGGTCATGTGCGCCTCGTCTTTCACCGAGGCGGTATGCACGCCAATCACGTTGGTTTTCTCGCGCGCCAAAACGTCTGAAATGTCTCGCAACAAGCCCTGTCGGTCGTTGGCCAAAACTTGAATGTCCACCGGGTACATGGCGTCTCGCGCCCCCTGCCCGGACCAAGCCACATCAATGATGCGATCGGCATGGCTGCGGCGCAAATGCGCCAAGTCTTTGCAGTCAGCGCGGTGAATGCTGACCCCACGACCTCGCGTGACAAAGCCCTCGATGGCATCAGGCGGCGCTGGGCGGCAGCACTTGGCCAGTTGCGTCAACAGCGAGTCCACCCCCACCACCAGCACACCGCCTTTGGGTGTGGCCACGCTGGCGGGCGCATCTTGCTCGGCCCAGTGGGGCAAGTCAGGCTGCCCTTCTGTGTCGGCGGGGCGCCACTGGTTTTCAATGGCTTTGAGCGACAACTCGTCTTTGCCCACCACTTCAAACAAGTCATCGGCTTGATCAAAACCCAAGCCCTGGGCCAACTCGTCAAGCTTGAGCGCGGTCTTGCCTTCGCGCTGCAACAGCTTTTCGACCAAATCGCGGCCCCGCGCCACATTGGCCTCTCGCGCTTGGGCGTTGAACCATGCGCGCACTTTGGTGCGCGCACGGTGGGTCACCAAATAGCTGTGGTCGCCGCTGAGCCAATCTCTGGACGGTCCGCCCTCCTTGGCCGCAACAATTTCCACCGTCTGGCCGTTGTGCAATGGCGTCGCAAGCGACACCAAATGGCCATCGACCTTGGCCCCTCGGCAGCGGTGGCCCAACTCGGTGTGCACCGAGTACGCAAAGTCCAAGGGCGTCGCGCCGCGCGGCAACTCGACAATCGCCGCCTGCGGCGTCAACACGTACACCATATCGGCGAACATGTCGGTCGTCGTGCCCGCCATGTCGGCTTGCCACGCCAACAGCTGCCGCAAGACCGCGATCTTGGCGTCGTATTCGGAAGAGGCGCTGACGCCGCTGTAGCCTTTTGCCCCCGCTTCTTTGTAGGCCCAATGCGCAGCGACGCCATTTTCCGCGTGTTCGTGCATGGCGCGGGTGCGGATTTGGATTTCAATCGCTCGCCCGTCGCTGTCGCGCACCACCGTGTGCAAAGACTGGTAGCCGTTGGCTTTGGGCTTGGCGATGTAGTCGTCAAACTCTTCCAAAATCGGCGTGAAACGCTCGTGCACGTCGGCCAAAGCCATGTAGGCATCGTCCACCGTCGGCACGATGACGCGCAAGGCGCGCACGTCAAACACCCGCGAAAAGTCCAAGGACTTGCCGCGCATTTTTTTGACAATAGAATAGATGTGCTTGGGGCGACCAGAGACTTGGGCGTGAATGCCCTTTTGGCGCAGGTTCAACTGCAGGCTGACACGCAAATCGGCCATGTAGGCCTCGCGCTCGACACGCTTTTCGTCCAACAGCCGCGCCACCTCTTTGTAGGTCTCGGGCTCCAAGAAGCGAAACGCCAAGTCCTCCATTTCCCACTTGATTTGCCAGATGCCCAAGCGATTGGCCAAAGGCGCAAATATTTGCAGGGCTTCCGCAGCCAAGGCTGGGTCTGAGGCTTTTTTGATCGACGCGAAATAACGCAAGGTCTGCAAGCGCGAGGCCAAGCGCAAGATCACCACGCGCACGTCTTTGGAAAACGCCAGCAACATCTTGCGAATGTTCTCGGTCTGTGCGGCCATCAACTCGCTTTGACCGTCTTTTTTGCGTGCATGCGCGGCGTGAGCGGCAAAACGCTTGCGCGCCGCGCGCTGCAAGCGCACCAATTTGGTCGTCTGCACCGCCAAATCGGCGTAGTTGTCATCAAAAGCCCGCGCAATCACCTCGTGTGGTTTTTGCAAGTGCTCACCTGCGTAAACCAAATAAGCGGCAGCCTGCATGGCCTGCGAGCCGCCGATGCTGGCCAAAATGTCAGCGACGGCGTGGGCGTGGGCCAACATGTTTTCGCCGGTGTCCAGCGTTTCATCGACCAACAAGGATTCGGCCAAACCACGCGCCCGCGTCAAGGCATGGCGCTGCACGCTCATGTCGCGCTCGGCCACCACCAAGGCGGCGGGGCGCTGGGCGTCTTGGTCTGGCTCGTGCACCAAGGGCTCCATCAAGCCTCCAACAAAAAGTTGCGCACCAATGCGACTTGATCGGCTGCCACCAGGGTTGGAGCATGACCGACACCGGCGACTTCCACGGCGCGCGCCTGCGGCCCGCGCTGGCCCATCTCGCGCACCGTCTCGGCGGTCAACAAATCAGACACCGCGCCGCGCAAAACCAGCGTGCGGGCACGAATCGCGTCATAAGCCGCCCAAGTCGCCGCCTCAGCTTGTGCCAGCAACTCGTCGACCTCAGGCAACTGCAAAAACGCCAAAGGCGCGGCGATGCGTGGGTCGTAGTGCAAACCCCAGGCGCCGTCTTTGGGGCGCAGCATGGGCGCACTCAAGGCCAGCCACTCGGCATCGGTGTGTGGCCCAAATCCCGGCGCCACCGCGCGCATGTAATCCGCGCCTTGCTGCACCGAGTCAAAGCGCAAGGGCGCGCCGACATACTCGGCAATGCGCAACAGGGACGACTTGGTGATAGACGGGCCCACATCGTTGAGCACCAAACGCTGGATCGGCGAATTGGGCAGCGAGGCCATGACCATGCCAATCAAGCCGCCCATGCTCGTGCCCACCCAGTACACGGTCTTGGCCTGCAACTGAGCCAATAACGCCAGCATGTCTTGCACGTAGGTGCCCACTTGGTAGCCCATGGGGTCAGCCAGCCAATCGCTGTCGCCGCGGCCGGCCACGTCGGGACAGACCACCGTCATGTGCGGGGCCATGGCTTGCGCCAACACATCAAAGTCACGACCTTGGCGAGTCAAGCCGTGCACACACACCAACACCGTCTCGGGCGACGCACAGGCCGAGTCGGCCCATTGCCAATAGGCCATGCGGCGAATGCCGCCTGATTCGGCAGCCGCGTGCGGGCAGTCGACAAACGCTTGTTGGGGCGTCAAAGGCATGCAAGCATCCTCCGTGATAATGCGGCGAAAACCCCTGCAAAGACTGCAGGACTCAGCCATCCATCGTATAGGAATCAAGCCTCACCATGAGCACACTTCAAGGAAAAACCGCACTCGTCACCGGCTCCACCAGCGGCATTGGTTTGGGGCTGGCCATCAGCCTGGCGGAGCAAGGCGCCAACATCGTTTTGAACGGTTTTGGCGACATCGAAGCGGCCAAGGCGGCGGTACTCGCGACGGGTGCACAGGTGGAGTACCACGGTGCCGACATGACCAAACCTGCCGAAATCGAAGACATGATGAACGCTGCGGCCAAGCGCTTTGGCCGCGTGGACATCTTGGTCAACAACGCCGGCATCCAGCACGTGGCCCCAGTGCAAGACTTCGCGCCCGAGCGTTGGGACGCCGTCATCGCGATCAACT
>JALRFN010000309.1 GCA_023268425.1 Burkholderiaceae bacterium
AGGCGTCACACAGGATCAAACGCCCTTCGGCGTCGGTGTTCAATATTTCAATGGTTTGGCCGCTCATGCTGGTCACCACATCACCAGGCTTGGTAGCGCGACCGCTGGGCATGTTTTCACACGAGGGGATCAAGCCCACGACATTGATCTTGAGCTGCAGCTCGGCCAGGGCCTTGAAGGTGCCCAAGACGCTGGCCGCACCGCCCATATCGAACTTCATTTCATCCATGCCTGCACCCGGCTTGAGCGAGATGCCACCCGTGTCAAAGGTGATGCCTTTGCCGACCAAAACCACTGGTGCCTGCGCAGCGGCGGCGCCCTTGTATTCCATGACGATGAAGCGCAGCGGCTCGTCGGAGCCCGCCGCCACCGACAAAAACGCGCCCATCTTGAGCTTTTTGACCTCGGCGGGCCCCATGACCTTGACGCTGAGGTTTTTGGCCTTGGCCAGTGTTTTGGCCGCGTTGCCCAAATCGGTGGGGGTGGCGTGGTTGGCGGGTCGGTTGGCCCACTCGCGCGCAAACGCGACGCCAGCCCACAAACCGCTGGCTTGCTGCACACCCGCCTTCACTGCCGCCGCATCGACACCGCCAAACATCAAGCTGCGCTTGGGCTGAGTCTGCTTGGTCGTGGCTTTGGTGGTTTGGTAACTGTAGAAGCCTTCTTGTGCGGCCATGGCCAGGGTTGACCAAGCCTCGGCGGTCCATCCTTGCACATGCGACTCGATCACCACCTTGCGCACGCGCTCGTTGTCCAGGCCCTTGGTCGCGGCCAACATGGCTTGACGCAATTGCTTGGGCTTGGCGGCGCCGACGTGCACGGCAATCAAGCGCTGCGCTTTGACGCCCGCTGGCGCGAAACTTTGGGCAACATCGCCGGCACTGCTCAAATCACCCGACTTCAGGTTGGCCGCCACCCAATCACTGGCCGAGCCAGCGAGGCCAGCCTGATCAACCAAAACAATCCGCACGTCGCAAGCCGTCGTTGCAGCCGCGTTCAGGGTCAGGCTCTTGCATTCAAGCGTCATAATTCCATCCTTCGTCGTTGATCCCAGCAATGTTATTCCATTCCACGATTCGCAAAGAGCTCACGCGCAGTTTTGGCGCGTCGTGGGTGGTGTTGTTCACCATCACCATGACGGTGCGATTGGTGCGTACGCTGCACGACGCGAACGTCGGCCGTGCCGACCCGCAAGAGATTGCAGCGGCGCTGGGCTATGCGGCGCTGGGTCAAATGCCCGCCATCATCAGCATTTCGCTGTTCATCGCGACGGTGTCGACACTGTCGCGCATGTACCGCGACAGCGAGATGGTGATTTGGTTCGGTGGCGGGCGTGGCTTGCTCGGCTTTGTGGCGCCGATCTATCGCTTTGCGTGGCCGGTGTTGCTGATGGTTGCGGCGCTGCAATGGTGGGCTTGGCCATGGACCAACCAGCAAATCCAAGAGTTGCGCCAACGCTTTGAACAGCGCGCCGACTTGGAGCGCGTGGCGCCCGGTCAATTTCAAGAGTCCGCCAGCGGGCGCAAGGTGTTTTTCATCGAAAAAACCACCGACGGCAGTGGCAGCGGGCGCAGTGTGTTCATGTTGGACATGAGCCAAGGCAAGCACGTGATCACCACCGCCAAGTCCGGACAAACCGTGTTTGAAGACGGCAAAACCGTGTTGAGCCTGCACAACGGTCAACGTGTCCAACGCGACCCCCTCACGCAAGTGACGCGGGTGCTGAATTTTCTTGAACTTTCCACCGTCATCGAGAAAAAAGCCTTCAGTGGCAGCGGCGCGGGTGTGCGTGGAGCGGACACCTTGAGCCTGTGGCAGCGCACGGACGGCTACGCCCAGGGCGAATTGGCTTGGCGCTCAGGCATGGTGTTGTTGGCGGCCAATTTGTTGCTGGTGGCATTGGCCATTGCGCAGGTCAACCCCCGCATGGGCTCGGGTGGCAGCATCGCCATCGCGGCCTTGGTGGCCATCGTGTATTTCAATTTGTCCACGGTCTCGCAAAACTGGATCGCCACGGGCAAAGCGAGTTTGTTTGGCGCCACCCTGGGCCTGCACGGCAGCGTGTTGGTGCTGACGCTGCTGTGGTTGCTGAAGCGGCACCGGCAGTGGCACTGGCGCTTGCTGCGACCCGCGCCGCGTGTGGAGGCCACGGCATGAGCACCTTGGCCCTGCTGCTGCAGCGTGAAATCTTCAAAGCCACCCTTTGGACGCTGGGGGGGTTTTCCGCGTTGCTGACCTTTTTCGACCTCTTGGACGAGCTCAAATCCATCGGCCAGGCTTCACTGACCCAGGCCGGACAGTTCTACAAGCTCAGCGACATTGCCATCTATTTGCTGTTGGGTTTGCCCAGCCACGCCTACACGCTGCTGCCGATTTGCCTGTTGATCGGTGGCGTGTTTGTGATGGCGCGTTTGGCGCAGCACTCGGAGTTCACCGTCTT
>JALRFN010000347.1 GCA_023268425.1 Burkholderiaceae bacterium
CCGGCTGCCGACCTGACCGTCTCGGGGCGCAAGCGACTGGAACTGGCCAGGGCCCTGGCCACCGAACCCAGCTTGCTGTTGCTGGACGAGGTGTTGGCGGGACTGAACCCACAAGAGGTGCGCGAGGTCATTCCCGTGGTCGCTGGCATTGCGCAAAGCGGGGTCACGGTGTTGATGATTGAGCACGTGATGCAGGCGGTGATGCATTTGGCCGAACACGTTTGGGTCTTGTCGCAAGGTCGCTTGATCGCCGAGGGCGCACCACAGGTCGTCACGCAAGACCCACAAGTGGTCGAGGCCTACCTGGGCAAGGGCACGGCTGAGCGTCTGCGTCAGCAAGGAGGCACACGTGGTTAAACCCCTGTTGACAGTGACCGACTTGGTCAGCGGCTACGGTCGCACGGAAATTTTGCGGGGTGTGAGTTTGCACATCGAGGCCGGCGAGACCGTCGCGCTGCTGGGCAGCAATGGCGCGGGCAAAACCACTTTCAACAACACCCTGTCGGGCCTGGTCAAGAGTTGGTCAGGTCACATTGCGTTTGACGGACAAGACACCACGGCTTTGCACCACCGGCGCGTCGTGGAAGCCGGTCTGATCCAAGTCCCAGAAGGCCGCAAGATCTTCCCCAACCTCAGCGTGACCGAAAACCTGGCCTTGGGTGCCTATGCCCGCGGCGGCGAACGCAGCCAAGCCAACATGGCCAAGGTCTTTGAGGTTTTCCCGCGCCTGGCGGAGCGGCGCGATCAACTGGCGGGCACCATGAGCGGGGGTGAACAGCAGATGCTGGCGATCGGGCGCGGCTTGATGGCCGAGCCGCGCCTGATGATTTTGGACGAGCCCTCGCTGGGCTTGTCTCCGCTGCTGGTGGAGGAGTTGTTTACCTTGATCCGCCAGCTCAAAGACCAGGGGCTGTCGATTTTGTTGGTGGAACAAAACGTGGGCCAAGCCTTGGAAGTGGCCGACCGTGCCTACGTGCTGGAAAACGGCAGCATTGAGCACGAAGGCCCCGCCAGCACCCTGATGAACAGCGACGCCATTCGCAAGGCTTATTTGGGCTTATGAGCATGAACCTTTCAAGCAACGCGCCGCAAAGCCTGGCGCAGAAACTCATCGCGCGCGCCTGTGACCGCACGTCGGTGCAAGTGGGCGAAGTGGTCATGTGCCAAGTGGACTTGGCGATGTTTCACGACTCCTCCGGTGCACGCCGCCTGCAACCCATGTTGCAAGAACTCGGCGCCGAAATTTGGGACAAAAACAAGGTCGTGCACGTGATTGACCATTACGTGCCGGAGATTGACGACGATGCCCGTCGCATCGTGCGCATTGCCCGCGACTGGGCACAAGCGCAGCAACTGCCACACCACTACGACAGCGAGGGCATCTGCCACGTCGTCTTGCCGCAAAAAGGCCATGTTCGACCGGGGATGATGTGCGTCGGCGGCGACTCTCACTCTTGCACGGGTGGGGCCTTTGGCGCGTACATGTTTGGCATCGGCAGCACCGAGATGCTGGGCGTGGTCGTCACCGGCGAAATTTGGTTGAAAGTGCCGCAGACCCTGCGCATGGTGTGGGACGGTGCCTTGACCCCAGGCGTGGTGGCCAAAGACATGATGCTGCACATGATTGGCCGTTTCGGCATGAACGGCGGCGCCTACCAAGCCCTTGAGTTCGCGGGCGAGGCGGTGCGCAAATTAGGCATGGCCGAACGCATGACGCTGTCCAACATGAGCGCAGAAATGGGGGCACAAGTGGGCTTGGTGGCGCCCGACGAGGTGACCACGCAGTGGCTGCGCGATGTGGCCGGTGTGCAGGACAACATCGACACCCAGGCTTGGCAAAGCGATGCTGGTGCCGAGGTCGACACCCACGTCTTCGACGCCAGCGCCCTCACCCCCATGGTGGCCGCACCACACAGCCCCGCCAACGCGCATCCGGTGGGCGATTGTGTGGGCCAAAGCCTGCAAGCCGCCTACATCGGCGCGTGCACCGGCGCCAAGCTTGAGGACTTGCGCGCCGCCGCCAGCGTGCTGAAGGGTCAGCGGGTGGCCAAGGGCATGCGTTTGATGGTCGCACCCGCATCACAGCGCGACCTGAAAGTGGCCCAACAAGAGGGCTTGATGGAGATCTTGCAGGCCGCTGGCGCCCAAGTGCTGGGCACCTCATGTGGCGCCTGCGCCGGCTACGGTGCCGCGATCGAAGGCGCTGCCCATGTGATCTCGTCCACCGCGCGCAACTTCAAAGGGCGCATGGGCTCACCGGAATCGGGCGTCTTTCTCGCCTCCCCTTACACCGTGGCCGCCTCAGCGATTGCCGGTCACATCGCAGATCCGAGAGCGTGGTTGTCATGAGCAAAACACACCAGGTTTGGTTGCTGGGCGACAACATCGACACCGATGTGCTGGCCCCTGGGCACGCCATGAAATACGGCATCGACCAGATGAAGCAATATTGTCTGGAAAGCGTCTTGCCTGAATTTGCGGCCCAGGTGCGCCCCGGCGATGTGATCGTCGCAGGCTCGGGCTTTGGCATCGGCTCCTCGCGCGAACAAGCCGCCTCAGTCTTGGTGGCCTTGGGCGTACACGCGGTGATCGCGCCCGACTTTGGGGGCTTGTTTTTTCGCAACGCCTTCAACGTGGGCCTGTTGTTGATCACCTGCGACCTGCGCGGCGCCGTGCAAGCGGGTGACCGCATCCAGTTGCAAGTCCCCACCGAGCGGCCGCCGACCCTGATCGACGCCCATGGACGCCCGCACACCGGCGAACCCATTCCGGACTTTTTGCTGCGACGCGTCGCCTGCGGCGGCTTGCTGCCCGAACTCAAATTGAAGATGAAAGAAGCCCATGTCTGATCACGACCTAGACCCAGTGACGCTGGCGGTGTTGAAGGGGCGGTTGGAGCAAATCGCCGACGAAATGGATGCCACGCTCTACCGCAGCGCCTTCAACCCCATCATCGCGGAGGCACACGACGCCTGCCACGGCCTTTACGACCCGCTCACCGGCGACACCCTGGTGCAAGGCAAATCGGGCTTGCCCGTGTTCGTCGGCGCCATGGCCTTCGCGGTGCGTGCAGCCCTGCGGGCCGCCGAGCAAGGCGTGGGCATGCAAGAAGGGGACATTTGGTTGTTCAACGACCCCTACGACGGCGGCACCCACGCCAACGACTTCAAACTGGTCAAACCCGTCTTCGTTGACGGCGAGCGGGTGTGCTTCCTCGCCTCGGCGGCGCATTGGCACGATGTCGGCGGCGCCGTGCCCGGCAACTACAACCCAGCGGCCACCGAGTGCTGGCAAGAAGCGGTGCAAATTCCCCCGGTGCGCATCGTGCGACAGGGCCAGATGGACGCCGATGTGCTGGCGATCTTGAAGGCCAACACCCGATTGCCTGACAGCCTCTGGGGCGACCTCAACGGCCAATTGGCGGCTCTGGATTTGGGCGAGCGCCGCTTGCACGATTTGTTCAAAGCCTATGCCGTGAGCCAGGTCACCGCTGCCATGCAAGCCCTGCGGACGCGGGCGCGCACGCTGATGCGCGAACACATCGCCGCCCTGCCCGACGGCACCTACAGCTTTGAGGACGTACTGGACAACGACGGTGTGATCGATGAGGCCCTGACGGTGGCCCTGGACATGACCGTCCAAGGCGACCGACTGACCCTCGACTTCTCACGCACCTCGCCCCAATGTCAAGGGCCCGTCAACATCTCCAAAGCCACGGCCGTGGCCGCCTGTTACGTGGCGCTCAAACATGTGTTTCCCGATGTCCCAGCCAACGCCGGCGTGTTGGACGCGGTGGATTTCGTGATGCCCGATGGCCTGCTCATCACCGCCCAAAGACCGCGACCGGTGGGGGGCTATACCGAAACCATCTTGCGCATGATCGACGTGGTGTTTTCAGCCACGGCTTTGGCCGATCCACAACGCGCCGTGGCGCAGGCCTACGGCACCATCAACGCCCTGTCGGTGGCGGGCCACCGCAGCGATGCGGCCCGGGCCGGTCAGCGTTGGGTGATGTTCAGCTTCTTCGGGGGCGGGCACGGTGGTCACGCCGCAGGCGATGGCCTCAACCACGGCAACGCACCGATTTCCACTGCGACCATTCCACCATTGGAAATTCTCGAGGCAGCCTACCCCGTGCGGTTCACCCAGTGGGCGCTGCGGCCAGGCTCAGGTGGCGCGGGTCAACACCGCGGTGGCCTGGGTGCCATTTACGAAATTGAATTGTTGGAGCAATCCGCCCAGGCCTTTGTTTTTGGTGAGCGTGGCCGCGCGGCCCCCAAAGGCATCGCGGGGGGAGGCGACGGTGCGCGCAATGTGGTCAGCTTCTGCCAAAACGGCCAATGGTCGACACCACCCATGGCCTCCAAGATGGTTGGCATCGCCCTGCAACAAGGCGATCGCTTGCGCTTGGAAACGCCTGGAGGTGGCGGCTGGGGAGATGCCCAAAAGCGCCAGGCCAGTGACCTTGAGCGGGATGCCCAACAGGGATATGCAGCGGGGGAACAAGCATGAGCAAGCAGTTAAACGCACGCCGCACGGTCGGCGTTGACGTGGGGGGGACCTTCACCGACTTGTTCGTGCTGGATGACACCACGGGTCAAGTCGACATCATCAAAGTGCCCTCCACACGAGGCCAAGAAGCGCTGGGTTTCATGGACGGCATGGGCCGCGTGGCCGAGGCTGCGGGCTCCGCCATCGAAACCGTCACCAGTATCGTTCACGGCACCACGGTGGGCACCAACGCCTTGCTGGAGCGCAAGGTCGCGAAAACAGGCCTGATCACCACCCGCGGTTTTCGTGATGTGTTGGAGATGCGCCGCCGCGACCGCCCGCAAACCTGGGGCCTGCGTGGCGACTTCAAGCCCATCATCGAGCGCGCCTTGCGACTGGAAGTCGACGAACGGGTGCTGGCCGACGGCAGCGTACACACCGCGGTTGACTTGGCCCAAGTCGACGCGGCGGCGCGCGAGCTTTTGGCCCAGGGCTGCGAAGCGGTCTGTGTGTTTTTCATCAATGGCTTTGCCAACCCCAGCAACGAGCGCGACGCCGTGGCGCGCGTGCGCCAGATCTGGCCCAACGCTCACGTGACAGCGGCCACCGAAGTTCTGCCTGAAATCCGCGAATTCGAGCGCGCCTCGACGGCGGCCTTGAATGCCGCCCTGCAACCCGTCGTTGGCCAATACCTCAACCAATTGCACGGCGATTTGTTTAGCGGAATCGGCGGCTTCTCACTTGGCCTTGAACGGACAGGCGGATTTGAGACTGCGGCGTTTTGCGAAT
>JALRFN010000359.1 GCA_023268425.1 Burkholderiaceae bacterium
GGTTGTTGTAATAGTTGCCAATGCGTGGGTCGAGACACACGCCGTCGATGATTTGCCGGGTGTCCAAACCGTGGGTGGCGGCGTAGGTGTCCAACTCATTGAAATAGGCCACGCGCATGGCCAAAAAGGTGTTGGCAAACAACTTGACCGCCTCGGCCTCGGTGGCGTCGGTGTAGAGCACAGGCACGTCTTTTTTGATCGCGCCTTCCAACAACAACTGCGCAAAAGTTTCGGCTCGCGCGCTGCGCTCGCCCACCACGATGCGCGAGGGGTACAGGTTGTCGTACAAGGCCTTGCCTTCACGCAAAAACTCGGGCGAAAAGATGATGTTGTCGCTGCCCGTTTCTTCACGCATGCGCGCGACAAAGCCCACCGGAATGGTGGATTTGATGACCACGGTGGCGTTCGGGTTCAAGGCCTGCACCTCGCGAACCACGGTCTCGACCGTGCTGGTGTTGAAGTAGTTGCTCACCGGGTCGTAATCGGTGGGCGTGGCGACAATGACAAAGTCCGCGCCGCCGTAGGCCTCGGCAGCATCCAGCGTGGCGCGAAAGTTCAGCGGCTTGTGGCGCAAGAAGTCTTCAATTTCCAAGTCTGCAATTGGCGACTCACGGCGATTCAACATCGCCACCTTGTCGGCCACCACATCCAAGGCCACCACCTCATGGTGCTGCGCCAACAACATGGCGTTGGACAGCCCGACATAACCCGTTCCTGCGATCGCAATCTTCATGCTTCAACCGTTGTTCATTCAGCGTGGCGGCGCCACCGTGACCACATTCTGCTTGAGTTCGATGACAACTCAGGGGCTGCGCTGCAGACGCCACAACTGCAAGCGCACGCGGCCACTGTGCGCGCTGGCCAGGTGTTGGGCTTGCGGGTACAAAGCGGCCAGACGCGGCGGCACCTCACCACCCACAAACAAAACCACCGGGTGTTGCTGCGCGTCCAAGTGCCGCCACCAATCAAAGTGGTTTTCCACCAAGCCTGCCTCGTTCCAGGCCCAAGGTTTTTCGCGGTCGCGCCACTCGTAGGCCACCTCGGTCAAGATCGTGCGCCCCGACGCGACCACCGGCAAGTTCGGCGTCTGCGCATCGCGCGCCGGCTTGAGTTGGGCCAGCGCCTCGTGCCAACCTTTCATGCGTGCCCAGACGTCCCATTGGTTGGTTTCCGACAAGGGGCCAGCGCGGAACCAGCGACGCAAATCGCCCCCCATCGCCAACACCAGCGACAAGGCCACCCCGAGGGCAATGCTGCTGACCAGCGCCCGACGCGAAACGCCCACCCGCGTGGCCCACCAGCCCAAGCCCCAGCACACACTGACCAAAGCCGGCGCTGCCCAATTCACTTGCGCCTCGGCGCGCAAGGCCTGCAACAAGCCCACCCCCAACAAAGGCACAGCGAAAGCCACAATCCAACGGCTCACCGCTTGGTCAAGCGCCCCCCTGATGGCTGCCGTCCGACGCCGCCAAGCCAACACCCAAACGGCCCAAACCGCCGGGCCGAGCAAAAACAGTTGCCCCAAGCCAAATTCGGCCGCCGACTCCAGGCGCGCCACCCCACTGCCGACCGCTTCGTCTTCGCCCGCACGCACCGTGATGTCCAGCGTGTGTTGCAGCGTCGGCCATGCGTTCAAAGCGTTCCACCACACGTTGGGCAACAGCATCAACAAACCCACAGCGCTGGCCAAACACAAGCCAACGAACCAGCGCGTGCGCTGCGCCGCACCTGCCCACAACAGCAACCAAGACGCGCCGATGATCAAGGCCGTGTACTTGGACAGCAAGGCCAAACCAAAGGCCACGCCGACCAAGAACCACAGCCGCCAATAGCGCAGACCCTGCGGCGGCGACTGCCACAGCGTCCAGGTGCCCCACATGGTCAACACCCAAAACAAAACCAATGGCCCATCGGTGGTGACCACCAAACCCAAAATGCCCGACAAGGGCGTGGCCGCCAACAGCAAGCCGCCCACCCAACCGGCACGCGCTGCGCCCTGCGCCACGCCCCAACGCCAAATCAGGGCCGAGGCCATGATCCAACAGCCCATGCCCAAGGCGCGAACGCCCACCACACCATCGCCAAACAACGTGGTCGAGAGGTGAATCAAAGCGGCGATCATGGGCGGCTTGGAGTAATAACCCCAGGCCAGCTCGGTGGACCACCACCAATACTGCGCCTCATCAACATGCAGGCCCGCCCCGCTGGCCTGCATCACCAACACGCGCACGGCCCACCACGCGAGCCAAAACAACCACGCCCACCAGAGGCTTCGTTTCAGGTGCGCGCTCATGGCGACCCCGGTTTGACCAAGCTGAAATCGCGCTCACGCCACTGGGTGACCACACCAGCGGGCAAGTCGCCTTTAGACACTTTGGTGAGCGCCCACTCCCCGGCTTGGGGCTCGCGGCGCGGCACGATGGCTTGGGCATAAAACGCGACGCTGGGCTGGTGGGCACGCCACTGCGTGGCTGCTTGACCGCGTTCGCGCAGCAACAAACCCGCAGCCTTCACCGGGCCTTGCAGGGCCTCGCCCCACCACGGCAACACCGCCAGCGTGAACACCGCCATGGCCACACCACCCGAGACGGCCAAGCGCAAACTCGGCGACCACGCGCGGCGCCAGGCCACCCACAGCCAAACCACCACCGCCACACCCGTGGCCACTTGTGCCCACAGCGGCTCGGCGGCATGCACCAGCAGGTCTTGATAGCCGGGGTGCGTGATCGCGCCCCCCCAATGTCGCACCGCCCAAGGCGACAAGCCCAAGGCCAACACCGTCAACACCACCGCGCCCACGCTCAAGCCGCGCCACACCGGCGAGGCCTGCACTGCGCTGCGCGCCATCAACCACAACATCGGTGCGGTGCCGTAAAGCAGGTAGTGCGGCAACTTGGTGCCCGAAAGCGAAAAGAAGGCCAAGACCCACAAGGCCCACACCCACAAAAACCGGGTGAACCCGTCAGCCCAAAAGACCTTGAGGCGTGCCAACACCGCCAACATCCAAGGCGCCCAAGGCAAACACAACAAGGGCCACACCACCAGGTAATAGCCCAAACCGCCGCCATGGCCCTCCATGGCACCGCTGAAGCGCTCGACGTTGTGTTTCAAGATGAAACCGTCGATGAAGGCTTGGCCGTGGCGATGCAGTGCATACACATACCAAGGCGCGGCCACCGCCAAGGCCACCAACCAGCCACGCGGGAACGCCAGCGCACGCCACGCCGTGCGACCACGATCACTGAACACCGACCACCACAGCAAGGCACCACCGGGCACCAGCACCGCCACCGGGCCCTTGGCCAACAAGCCCAAGCCACACCAAAAATAGGCCCACAGCAAAGCGCGGCAGTCGCCGCTTTCGGCAAATTGCCACAAGCGCAAGGCGGTGAGCACGATCAAGGCGTTCAACAACCCGTCCGCCGTGGCCGCGCGGCCAATGGCCAACACCCCCAAGGCGCTGCCGCCCATGAACATCGCCAGCGCTGCCGTCGACTCACCCCAACGCGGGCGCAAAAACCGCCCCACCTGCCAGGCCGCGAACAAGGTGCACAGCGCCGAAGGCAAGCGCGCCGCGAATTCGTTGACGCCCAGTACCACCATGGAGACGGCTTGCAGCCAGTACACCAAGATGGGTTTGTCAAAGCGGTCCACACCGTTCAACAAGGTGTGACCCCAGTCACCGCTGGCCAACATCTCTCGCGTGGCCTCGGCAAATGCGCCCTCGTCCACATCGAACAAGGGCGCAGCACCCAAGTGCAGCAGATACAGCGCGACCAAAGCCCACCACGCCCAACTCAGGCGCAGCGCCAAACCCTCGCGCGCAAGCGAAGCGCTCAGTCCATCAACGGTGCCAGGCTGCATCGTCGGCCAGGGTCACTTGCGGCATGACGTGGTATTGCTGCGCTTTGCCTTCGTCGAAGTAGACGCGCATCATGATTTCAGCCAAGACCCCGGTGGTCAAAAACTGAAAACCGACCAACACGCCGAAAAAGCCCACCAGCAACAAAGGGCGGCCGCCCACGTCTTCGCCAAACAACTTGAGCACGCCCAAATAGGCCAAGATCAAACCGCCCAAGCTCATGACGCCCAAGCCAATGCCACCGAAAAAGTGTCCCGGACGCGAGCCAAAGCGCAAAAAGAAGTGCATGGCCAGCAAATCGACGATGACGCGAAAGGTGCGCGAAATGCCGTACTTGGATTGACCCAACAGCCGCGCGTGGTGACGCACGGGCTCTTCAGCCATGCGCGCAGGCGACGTCACCGTGGCCAGCCAAGCGGGGATGAAACGGTGCATTTCGCCAAACAACCGAATTTGCTTCAACACGTCGGCGCGAAAGGCCTTGAGGCTGCAGCCCAGGTCATGGAAGTCCAAGCCGGAGACCTTGCGGATCAAGCGGTTGGCGATGCGCGAGGGAATCTTGCGCAGCAACAAATCGTCCTGACGCTCGTGGCGCCAGCCCGCGACCATGTCCAGGTCTTCGTTGAGCAAACGCGCCACCAACTTGGGGATGTCACGCGGATCGTTTTGCAAGTCACCGTCCATGGTCACGATCACGTCACCGCGTGCGGCGTCAATGCCCGCTTGCATGGCCGCGGTCTGCTTGAAGTTGCGGCGCAGCTCGACCACGCGGATGTGAGGACCCACTTGCGCGCCATGCGCTTTCAAAATTTTTGGGGTGCCATCGGTGCTGCCGTCGTCCACGACGATCAGCTCCCAAGGGTGGGGGTAGGCCGACAAGGCGCTTTGTACCGCGTCAATCAGCGGTTTGGCACTTTCGTGCTCGTTGTACATGGGCACCACCACCGACAAGCGGTGCGCGGGCATGGATGGCCAAGTGGCTTCGGTGTTGCCCGACAAGGGGGCGTCAGAAAAATGGGTGACGGTCATGGCGCTATTGTCCAGGGTTTTCAAAGACTTGGACGCCAAGGCGCACAAATCAGCGCTTACACATCAGCGCTTCAAGCGCGGCGCCGGTAATCCCGTGCGCTCCAACCCAAGGCCCGCGCCAGCGTGGCCGAAGCCACGGTGGTCAGCAACATCAAGATGTGCACCGTCAAGGCCGCCGCCGCAACATCCGCCACGGGCAGCGCTGCAGCCGTGCGCATGCCTGCCCACACCCCGGCCTCATAGGGCCCCAAACCCGCCGGTGGTTGAAACGGCATCGCCGCGGCGACTTCGCCGCCCAAGGCGCCGCGCCATGCGGCATCAAAACCCGCGCCGCTGTCCGCGCCCAAACTGGCCCCCGCCAAGGCCCACAACGGCAAGGCGATGGCGGCCAGTTTGACCACCCAATTGCTCAAGGCGTAAAACCAACTCTCCAAGGTTGCGCTGTGGGGCACGCGCTCAGGTGCTGCACCCTTGGCGCGAGCCCGCGCCACCAACCAGCGCCAAGCCATGGGCAGCAACCACATGGCCGCCAGCAAAGCGGCCAGCGCCAAGCCCACACGCAGCGGCCACGCCACAGGCGCGAACGCCAACACCCCCAGCACCCCCAAAACCGCCATGTCTTGCAGGCGCAACTTGAGCAGGCTCATGGCCGACTCTTTGTAGGGGATGTCGCCTTGGTTTTTCAGCGCCCACAGGTAAACCCCCTCGCCACCGCGCATGGGGGCCAGCACGACCCAGGCACTGTGGCGCACAACCAGCGCCCAGGCGCTGGTCCAGTTCAAGTTGAGTTGCTGGCGCCACTCGGCCCGCATGCGGCCGCCGCGCAAGCCGTGCGAACACACCATGCCCAAAACCGACAGCGGCCACACCCAGGCCGGCACGGCTGCAAAGGCCTGCGCCATGCGCGCCGTGTCCACGCCGTGCAGCAAGCCAACCAGCGCCGCCACACCCAACACCGCCACGCCCACACGCGCCGCCGGGGTCTTGGTCCAGGTCAGGTTCATGCGCTTTGCTCGTGGGTTTGCATGCCGCGATTGTCGCCCAGTCAAGCGGGCACTGAGGCGCCCAAGCCACTCACGCTTGTCCCTGGGTTTTTGTCGCCGCCGAAACGAACGCGCGTTCGTTTCGATGTAAGCTCACCGTCAACGCTTGCCGCAGAGCAAGCGGCTTTTTGTGAACCCGAGCCAGCCAAAGGAGACCACCATGTTGGGCTTGATGCAAGATCAGCCGTTGCTGATTTCGATGTTGATCAACCACGCGGAGCGCCACCACGCCGACGCTGAAATCATTTCGCGCCGGGTGGAAGGCGACATTCACCGCAGCAACTGGGGCGAGGTGGCCAAGCGCGCCCGCCAAATCGCCAACGCCCTGGGCGGCGAAAACCTGGCTTTTGGCGACCGCGTGGCCACGCTGGCGTGGAACAGCTACCGCCACCTCGAACTGTATTTCGGCATCAGCGGCTCAGGCCACGTCTTGCACACGCTGAACCCGCGCCTGCACCCCGACCAATTGAGCTGGATCGTCAACCATGCGGAAGACCAAGTCCTGTTGTTTGACATGAGCTTCCTGCCCCTGGTGCAAGCCGTGCACGCCAAGTGCCCCACGGTCAAAAAGTGGATCGCACTGTGCGACGCCGAGGCCTTGCCCGCCGACAGCGGCATCCCCGGCTTGGTCGCTTACGAAGCCTGGATCGGCGCCCAAAGCACCGACTACACGTGGCCACAGTTTGACGAGCGCAGCGCTTCCAGCATGTGCTACACCAGCGGCACCACTGGCAACCCCAAGGGCGTGGTGTACAGCCACCGCTCCACGCTGCTGCACGCTTGGGCCGCGGCCGCGCCCGATTGCTTGAACATGAGCAGCCGCGACAGCATCTTGCCGGTCGTGCCGATGTTCCACGCCAACGCCTGGGCCATTCCCTACACCGCCGCGGCGGTGGGCGCCAAGCTGGTGTTCCCGGGCGGCGCCTTGGATGGCAAATCGGTTTACGACTTGATCGAGCAAGAGGGCGTGACCATGGCCGCCGGCGTGCCCACGGTCTGGCAAATGATGTTGGGCCACATGGAGGCCAATGGCTTGCGCTTCTCCACGCTCAAGAACACGGTGATCGGCGGCTCGGCCTGCCCGCCGGCCATGCTCAACACCTTCGTCGACATTTACGGCGTGGACGTGCTGCACGCTTGGGGCATGACCGAAATGTCGCCACTGGGCACGGTTTGCGTGCTCAAGGGCAACCAAGCGGGCTTGGACGCCGACGCGCAGCGTGCTGTGCGCTTGAAACAAGGCCGCGCCGTGTTTGGCGTGGACATGAAAATCGTCGACCCCGAAAGCGGCGCCGAGCTGCCCTGGGACGGCAAGACCTATGGCGATTTGCTGGTCAAAGGCCCCTGGATCACCCAAGGTTATTTCAAGCTGGACAACAGCAATTTGCTGGTGGACGGTTGGTTCCACACCGGCGACGTGGCCACCATCGACCCCGATGGCTTCATGCAAATCACCGACCGCAGCAAAGACGTCATCAAATCGGGCGGCGAGTGGATCAGCTCGATTGACGTCGAGAACATCGCCATGGCCCACCCCGCCGTGGCCATGGCCGCGTGCATCGGCATGCCCCACCCCAAGTGGGACGAGCGCCCCATCGTCGTGGTGGTCAAAAAGCCCGGCGCCGAGGTCAGCCGCGAAGACATCTTGGCCTTTTTTGACGACAAAACCGCCAAGTGGCAAATCCCTGACGACGTGGTGTTTGTGGACGCCATCCCGCTGGGCGCCACCGGCAAGATGCAAAAAATGGCTTTGCGCGAACAGCTCAAAGACTACAAGCTGCCGGGCCTCTGAAGCCCCTGTGCGCTGCAGTGGCGGACACGCCACGGCAGGCGCCTAAAATCGGGGCCTTGACGCGCCTCGCTCAACGGCACCCCTGCAGGGTGCCGTTTGGTTTTGCGGAGGCTCCACCCGCCTGGACCCGGACACACCATGACCCAAGCCCTGCACACCTCCGACTTGCACTCGCTGCCGCTGCTGGCTCGCGGCAAAGTGCGCGACAACTACGCGGTGGGCGATGACCGCATCTTGATGCTCGCCTCTGACCGCATCAGCGCCTACGACGTGATCATGAGCCAACCCATTCCGGGCAAAGGTCAGTTGCTCACGCAAATGGCGCTGTATTGGTTCGAGCAACTGAAAGACATTTGCCCCAACCACCTCACCGGCGAGGAGCCCACCAGCGTGGTCGCGGCCGATGAAGTCGACCAGGTGCGCGGCCGCGCCATGCTGGTCAAGCGCTTGCGGCCCATCCCGGTTGAAGCCGTGGTGCGCGGCTACCTGGCCGGCAGCGGCTGGATGGAGTACCAACAAAGCCAATCGGTCTGCGGCGTGACTTTGCCTGCGGGCTTGAACAACGCCAGCCAATTGCCTGCGCCCATCTTCACGCCCGCAGCCAAAGCCGAAGTCGGCGAGCACGATGAAAACATCAGCTTTGAACGCACGGTCGAGATGATTGGCCAAGACCTGGCCGAGCGCATCCGCGACATCAGCATTCGGCTCTACCAAACCGCGGCTGAAATCGCCTTGAAGCGCGGCATCATCATCGCGGACACCAAGTTTGAATTTGGCTTGGACGCCCAAGACAACTTGGTCTTGATGGACGAGGTCTTGACCCCCGACTCGTCGCGCTACTGGCCCGCCGACCAATACCAAGAGGGCAGCAACCCGCCCAGTTTCGACAAGCAGTTTTTGCGCGACTGGTTGAGTGCCCAGCCTTGGGACAAGACACCCCCCGCGCCCACCCTGCCCGCTGAAGTCATTGCGCAAACCAGCGCCAAATACCAAGAAGCCTTGCAGCGCGTCACCGGTCAAGCCTGAACCCGCGCGCCCACACCCAGACAAACCCCATGAGCACCCCCAGCTACATCCTGACCCTCTCTTGTCCTGACCAGCCCGGCATCGTGCACGCCGTCACGGGCTTGCTGCTGCAACAAGGCGCCAACGTCGAAGAAGCCGCGCAGTTCAACGACCACGGCACGGGCTTGTTTTTCATGCGCGTGCAATTCGCTTGCAGCTCAAGCGACCAAGCACAGTTGCAAACCGCTTTGGACCAACTCGCCACGCAGTGGCAAATGAACCTGGACTTGCACGCCGCCGAGGCCTTGATGCCCACGGTCATCATGGTCAGCCAACAAGGCCATTGCCTGAACGACTTGCTGTTTCGCGTCAAAAGCGGCCTGCTGCCGCTGGACATCCGCGCCATCATCAGCAACCACCGCGACTTCTACCAACTCGCGGCCAGCTACAACATCCCCTTCCACCACCTGCCCGTGACGGCTGCCACCAAGGCCCAAGTCGAGGCCAAGCAGTTGGAAATCATCCAAGCCGAAGGCGCCGAACTGGTGGTGCTGGCGCGCTACATGCAAATCCTCTCGGACGACATGTGCCGCGCCTTGAGCGGCAAAGCCATCAACATCCACCACAGCTTCTTGCCCAGCTTCAAAGGCGCCAAGCCCTACTACCAAGCGCATGACCGAGGGGTGAAGCTGATTGGCGCGACCGCGCACTACGTCACCGCCGACTTGGACGAAGGCCCCATCATTGAGCAAGACGTGGCCCGCGTCGACCACGCGCAAGGCGTGGACGCGCTGACCGCGATCGGCCGCGACACCGAAAGCCAAGTCCTGGCCCGCGCCGTCAAATGGCACAGCGAGCACCGCGTGCGCTTGAACGGCCACCGCACGGTGGTGTTCAAGTGATCCCAGGGGCCACAGGCCTTGGCTGGGCGCTTGTTCAGCGCCTTGACGTGTCCTCGGCCTCTTGCAACTGACGCCACATGATCTTGCCCGAACCCGACTTGGGCAAGGCCTGCACAAACGCCACCACGCGGGGGATTTTGTAGGCCGCCATGTGCTCGCGCGCCCAAGCGATCAAGTCCGCTTCGCTCAAAACCGCGCCCGCTTTCAAGACCACCACCGCTTTGACGGTTTCGCCGCGCTTGGGGTCTTGCGTGCCGATCACACAGGCCTCTTGAATCGCCTCGTGGTGGTAAAGCAAGGCCTCGACCTCAGCGGGCCAAACCTTGTAGCCTGAGGCGTTGATCATGCGCTTCAAGCGATCGGCCATGGTGAAGTAGCCGTCAGCGTCGACGTAGCCAATGTCGCCCGTGCGAAAGTAGCGCTGCCCGCCCAGCTCGATGGCAGCGGCCTCGGTGGCCTCAGGCAGTTGCCAGTAGCCGCTGAACAGCGACGGGCAACGGGTGACCAACTCGCCGTGTTCGCCCTGTGGCAGTTCACGCGTGGGCTCATCCACCGCGACCACGCGGGTGTCCACGCCAAAGACTGGAATGCCCAGACACTGGCGCCGTTCTCCGCCCGGCGGATTCAAGTGGATGGCGCCACACACCTCGGTCAGCCCCCAGCCCTCTTGGTAGGTCAAACCCGTCAAGGCGTGCAAGCGCTGCGCGACGGCAGCGGGCATGGCCGTGCCGCCGCCACCGATGTAAACCATGCTGGAGAAATCGCGCTGCTCGACGCCGGGCAATGCCAGCAAGTCGGCCACCATGGTCGGGATGTTGGTCCAGTGCGTGACCTGCTGCTGCGCGATCAAAGTGGCCGCCGCTTCGCGGTCCCAGCGTGGCAACAACGCGATGCTCGCCCCCACCGCCAAGGGCACGTGCATGGAGCCCACCATGCCCGTGATGTGAAAGTAAGGCGCCGTGGCCAAGGCCACCGCATCGGCGCTCCAACGGTTCCACACGACCAGGCTCCAAATCGCCGCTTGCAGGGCGCGGTGGCTCAGCATGCAGCCCTTGGGGTGGCCTGTGGTGCCCGAGGTGTAGGCCAAGACCGCCAGGTCTTCACCCCCACGCACGACACACGGCATGGGTGAAGCGCGCAGCGCATCGGCCCAAAGGCTGAGGCCCGGTGCGTCCAAGGCTTGAACGGGCGCGGCGATCTCTGCGGGCACGGCGGCCTGCGGCTGTGCGGGCAAGTCGCTGGCGTAGGCGGCGACGACCACGTGGCGCAACAGCCCCTCGGATAGCAAGGGCTGCAGCCGTGGCCACAACTCCTGCGCCACCAGCGCCACGCGCGCGCCACTGTCTCGCGCCATCCAACGCAGCTCATCAGGCATGTTCATGGGGTTGACGGGCACCACCACCCCGCCCGCGTGCATGACCGCGTAACAGGCCACGATGAAGATGGCGCTGTTTTGCATGTCCAAGAGCACACGATCACCGGGCTGCACGCCTCGCGCATGCAGGTGCGCCGCCAAGCGGCTCACGCGCTGGGCCAAGTTCGCGTAGCTGATGTCCTGGCCATAAAAACGCACGGCGGTGCGTTGGGGATAGCGCCGCGCAGAAACCACCAGGTTATCGGCCAAGCCAGTCTCGGGCACCGTCAGTTGGCGCGGCGTCCAGGCTGGCCACGCGGCATCGTGCAATCGTGCAGCCATGTTCAACATCCCCGGGTGATGGGCGGGTGTGCCGGTTTTTTGCGCAGCCCCAGCCGGGCCAACTCCAACTTGGCCAACGCTTGGCGGTGCACCTCGTCTGGCCCGTCGGCCAAACGCAAGGTGCGCTGATCGGCGTAGGCGTAGGCCAGTGGAAAGTCGTCGCTGACGCCTGCGCCCCCATGCGCTTGGATGGCCCAGTCGATGACTTGGCACGCCATGCTGGGGGCAACGACTTTGATCATGGCGATTTCGGCTTGCGCGGTTTTGTTGCCCACGGTGTCCATCATCCAGGCCGCCTTGAGCGTCAGCAGCCGGGCCTGCTCAATCATGCAGCGCGCCTGCGCCACGCGCTCGTGCCACACGCCTTGTTCGCTCAGTTGTTTGCCAAAAGCAGTGCGGGCGGCCAAGCGTTGGCACAGCAATTCAAAGGCGCGTTCGGCCGCGCCAATGGAGCGCATGCAATGGTGGATGCGCCCCGGGCCCAAGCGGCCTTGCGCGATTTCAAAGCCACGCCCCTCACCCAGCAAGATGTTCTCAGCGGGGACGCGCACGTTCTCCAAGAGCACCTCCATGTGGCCCACTGGCGCGTGCGCGTAGCCAAACACGCTCAAAGGGCGCAGCACACGCACACCGGGCGCGTTGGCGGGCACCAGAATCATGGACTGCTGGGCGTGACGCGGCGCCTCGGGATCGGTCTTGCCCATGACGATGAACAAGGCGCAATCGCTGCGGCCCGCACCCGTCGACCACCACTTGCGGCCATTGATCACGTAGTCGTCGCCGTCGCGTTCGATGCGGCATTGGATGTTGGTCGCATCGCTGGAGGCCACTTCCGGCTCGGTCATCAAGAAGGCCGAGCGGATCTCGCCCGCCAACAGCGGCTCCAACCACCGGTCCTTTTGCGCCTCGCTGGCGTAGCGGTCCAGGGTTTCCATGTTGCCGGTGTCGGGGGCCGAGCAGTTGAAGACCTCGCTGGCCCAATGCACGCGGCCCATGATTTCACACAGGGGTGCGTATTCGTAATTGCTCAAACCCTCGGGTGCACGCTCGGAGTGCGGCAAAAACAAGTTCCACAAGCCCTGCGCCTG
>JALRFN010000184.1 GCA_023268425.1 Burkholderiaceae bacterium
TATATCAACCCCGCCGACGTGACCATGGCGATGGCCAAGGGCGCGCGCCAGCGTGGCGTGATCATCGAGCGCCGCTGGCCCGGGCCCACCGAAAATGCCAAGCCATTGGCCTGGCCTGCTTGGTGATAGGGGTCTTGTCCAACGATCACCACACGCACCCCATGCAAGGGCGTCAGGCGCAAAGCCCGCAAGGGCTGCGGCGGATACATGATCACCCCACGCTGGCGCGCCTCGCGCAAGGCCACTTGGAGTTGCTGCCCGGCAGCGCCTCGCGCAAAAGCCCTCACACAGTCAGCCCAACTGGCGTTAATAACTGTGTTGGCCCAAGGCCATTGAAGCGCTACTTCTGTCGCGCTCGAATCAACGGCATCTACACCCTCAGGGTTCATGCACCGCGCGACGAGGCTTGGCGAGCCAGCCATTGCACCTGGGCGTGAGCGCGCTCCATGCGCGTGGCCGCTTGGGGATCCGCGCGCCACAAGATCGCCATCACTTGCGTGAGCACCGCCAGCGCAGCGGCAGGTTCCGGCTGCTGCGCTGCAATCGACGCCACCCACTCACACAGCGCCTCTTGACCCGTCGCCAAAGCCCACTCCGACGCGTGACTCTGGCGATCCGCATGATCGAGCACGGCACGGTTGTGCTGCCGAGCTTGGGCCAAGGCCTCTGGGGCAGGTGGCTCCACCAAGGCTTGCGCTGTTTTCGCAGAGGCCAACAACACCTGCACTTGCAACCAGGCGGGCGAACCGCTGGCTTCGCCGGTGTTGTTCAACCAAGTCTGCGCAACCTCGATCGCCTGCGGTAAAGCATCGTTGTCGCCGTGGTCCAAAGCCACGCTCAACCATGCCTGAGCCATCAATTTGCGCACCGCTTGAGCCGCGGGCACACCCTTTTCGTCCAGCAGTGGAAGGTGGTGCTGTAGGCGGTCAATGGCCGAGCGCAACAAAGTGGCATCGTCACGCATGGCCGCACGCTTGGTCTGACAAGCCAACAAGCCGTCCAGCACCGTCGCCAGATCGTGAGGCGAGAGTTCGGCCGCCTTGGTGCTCAGCACCGACTCATAGGTTTGTGCCGCTTGCTCTAACGCATCTGCATGCCCGCCCAATTCACCAACGCGTCGCAAAGCCGCAGCCATGCTGTGCGATGCCTGGGTCCACTGCACAGATTGCACCGTCGGGTCAAAGACACGCAAAGCGTCTCGATACGCCGATGCGGCCGACTGCAAGGCGGCCACTTGCTGCAAGCGGTAACCCACTTGCAGCCAAGCGTGGCCCAGATCAAATTGAAGCACTGCCCAATCAACGGGCGCCAACGCACGGGTGCGCTGCGATAAGGCCAAGGTGTAGGCCTCAATCGCCTGCTCAAACGCACGCACGCCTTGCTCTCGACGGCCCAATGCGTCATAAGCCCGCCCCATGGCGTGCTGCGTGGCCACCCAGTCTTGGGGAGAGCTGGACAGGGTGCGCACTTCCAAAGCTTCTTGAAAGCCCGCCACCGCTTGCCTCAGCTTGGCGCTGTCGTTTTGCTCCAAACCCAGTTGGGTCAACAAACTTGCCAAATGGTGTTTGGTGGTCGCCCATGCCGTCGGCTGCGTGTCTCGCGGCCGTTGCTGCAAAGCTTTTTCGAAGGCCTGCAAGGCCAAGACCAACTGCACAGAGTCCCGCTGAAGTTGGCCCAGCGCCTGCAACACCACACCGGAGTAGTGCATGCCATTGGCCCAAGCGCTGGCGTGATTTCCAGGCGTGTAGACCAGCAAGGCCTCATCCAACACGCGCACCGCCTCGTAGAGCACTTCGGCGTCGCGCTTTTGCCGTCCCCAGGCCGACAGCACACGCCCCAAATTGGTCTTCACCGCTGCCCAGCGCGTCCCGTGCACTGCTTGGCTCAGCACGGTCAATGCTGCACGGTAGACGTCTGCCGCACGCGACCAGTTGCTTTCGTCGCGGCGCATTTGGGCCAGAGACTCCAGAGCGTGACCCTGCATCACCAACAACATCGCCCAATCCTCGTCTTGGCTGATGGAGGCTTGCAAGCCAGCAGCGCGCTCGAACAAGGCCACCGCGTCTTGCAAAATCTGCGCATCCTGCAAACGCAAACCCCTGACCATCAAGGCTTCGGCGTGCACGCGCGTCAAACCCACTTGTGCAACAAGCGGCACTTCGGCTTGTACCGCTTGGGCGCTTGCGCCCACCATGTCCAGCGCGCGCTGGACATAAACGTCTTGCTTGGCCGCGCGGTACATGGCCAGCCACGCGGCCCCTGCCATGGTCGACAAAACCACCCCAGAGTGGTCGCCCAGCGTGTGTGCGGGCTCCAGCGTCCAAGCCTCCGCGCGCAGCAAAATATCCAGCAACAGTTCGAGTAAGCCCTTGCTGCACCCAGGCTGCACCGCTGGCAACAGCACCAATATTTGCAAAACGGCTTGCAAGGCTTTGTTGTCCGCTTGGGTTTGGCTGATTGGCCACAAGGCGCGCGTCACGGACGTGGCCAGCAAGGCGGAGGGCTCATTCTTCGCCACGACATGAAAAGCCCACGCCGACTGCGCTTCATCGCGCTGCGCCCAGCACACCACATCGGTGGCAGCCTGCTGCAAGAGCTCGTTGGCCCAAGCAGCGACCCCCTGCCCAGCCGCGGGCGAAGCAAGCATTTCAGCGTGTGTGCGTTTGAGGTCGGATAACGCTCGCTGCAACGACACTTGGGCACCAACATCAGCATCAGGCGGCACACACCACTTGATTTTCAACAGAGGCGCTGCTGCGCTGCTCGCTTCCGCCATGCCCATCTCCATAAGAAACTTGAGTACCAAGCGCTATTAAACATCAAACATTTCACGCAAAGCGAGACCTGGTTCGGATGCACGCATGAATGCTTCTCCAACCAAAAACGCATGGATGCCGTGCGCACGCAAGTCGCGCACATCTGCCGAGGTGGCGACCCCCGACTCGGTGACCAAGACCTTGTCCGCAGGACAGGCTGCACGCAAACGCACGCTGGTTTGCAAGTCGACTTCAAACGTGCGCAAATTGCGGTTGTTGACCCCGAGCAGAGGCGACTTCAAACGCAAGGCGCGTTCGAATTCGGTTTCATCATGCACCTCCACCAACACCGACAAGTCGAGTGACAAGGCCAAGTCTTCAAATTCTTGCAGTTGGGCGTCGCCGAGGCATGCGGCGATCAACAACACGCAATCCGCCCCCATGGCGCGCGCCTCCCAAATTTGGTAGGCATCGACCATGAAATCTTTACGCAGCACCGGCAGGGTGCAGGCCGCGCGCGCTTGTTGCAAATAGGCGGGCGAGCCTTGGAAGAAATCCACGTCGGTGAGCACAGACAAACAGCAGGCGCCACCGGCCTCATAACTGCGGGCAATGTCCTGCGGCACAAAGGGATCGCGCAACAAGCCCTTGGACGGGCTCGCTTTTTTCACCTCGGCGATCACGGCGCTGTGGCCCGCCAAGGCCCGAGCTTGCACCGCCTGCGCAAACCCACGCGTTGGGCCTGCGGCCTGCGCTTGCGCACGCAACTCGCTCTCTGGCACGCGCGCACGCGCCTCAGCCACCTCTTGGTGTTTGCGAGCCACGATGGTTTGCAAGATATCGGTCATGGCTGCTGCTCCTCAGGCGTTTGAAAACGCGCGCCAACGGGTCAACACATCCAGGGCTGAACCATCGTCCAGCACTTGCGCAGCCCGCTGCACACCGTCTGCAATGCTGTCGCAGACGTTGGCGGCGTACAAAGCCGCGCCAGCATTCAACAAGACCACGTCGCGCGCAGGCCCACTTTGGCCTTCGAGCACGCCCATCAACATGGCCTGTGATTCAGCCGGCGTCTTGACTTGCAACGCACGCTGACCCGCCATCGCGATGCCAAAGTCTTCGGGGTGGATTTCGTACTCGCTGACTTGACCGTCCTTGAGCTCACCAACCAAGGTAGACGCACCCAGGGTGATTTCATCCATGCCATCTCGGCCATAGACGACCAAGGCGTGCTGCGCGCCAAGCTGCTGCAAGGCACGCACTTGGATACCGACCAAGTCTTCGTGAAACACGCCCATCAAGATATTGGGCGCCTCCGCTGGGTTGGTCAATGGGCCCAAGATGTTGAAGATGGTGCGTACCGCCATCTCTTTGCGCACCGGCGCGACGTTTTTCATCGCCGGGTGGTGGTTGGGGGCAAACATGAAGCCCAAGCCAATCTCCGCAATCGACTGGGCAATGCGCTCGGGGCTTTGCATGATGTTGATGCCCAGGGCCTCCAAGACATCCGCACTGCCAGACTTGCTGGAGACGCTTCGGTTGCCATGCTTGGACACTTTGGCGCCTGCGGCAACTGCGACAAACATGCTGCAAGTGGACACGTTGAAAGTGTGCGAGCCATCACCGCCTGTGCCGACGATGTCGACCAAATGCTTGCGATCGGCCACCGCCACATGGGTCGACATTTCGCGCATGACTTGCGCCGCAGCACTGATTTCGCCAATCGTCTCTTTCTTGACGCGCAGGCCCGTGATCAGGGCGGCCGTCATGACCGGGGACATCTCGCCGCGCATGATCATGCGCATCAAATGCAACATTTCGTCATGAAAGATTTCGCGATGCTCGATCACGCGTTGGACGGCTTCTTGAGGGGTAATCATCGTGTGGACTCCTTCAGGGGTGACGCGTGGGCACCATGTTCAAAAAATTCTGCAACAGCGCGTGACCGTGCTCTGACAAGATGGATTCAGGGTGAAATTGCACCCCTTCTATGGGCAATTGTTTGTGGCGCACGCCCATGATCTCATCGTCATCACTCCAGGCCGTCACACTCAGGCAATCTGGCAAGCCCTCGCGCGCGATGGCCAGCGAGTGGTAACGGTTCACGGTGAATCGGCTGGGTAAGCCGGCAAAAACGCCTTGACGTTTGGTGGTGATTTCACTGGTTTTGCCATGCATTTGCACCTGCGCCCGAACGATTTGCCCGCCGAAGACCGCGCCAATGCTTTGGTGCCCCAAGCACACCCCCAGAATCGGCATCTTGCCGGCAAAGTGCTCGATCGCCGCCATCGAAATGCCCGCTTGCGGCGGGTCACACGGCCCGGGGGAAATCATCATGCAATCACCCCGCGCGGCCTCCAAGTCGTTGAGCGTGACTTCGTCGTTTCGAAACACCAACACCTCAGCGCCCAACTCACCAAAGTACTGCACCAAATTGAAGGTGAAGCTGTCGTAGTTGTCCACGACCAACAAGCGCATGTTTTGTTTGGCCATGCTTTACTCCAAGCCTTGTTCAACCAACTCGGCGGCACGCAAAATCGCTCTGGCCTTGTGCTCGGTTTCGCGCCACTCCATCTCGGGGACCGAGTCGGCCACCACGCCTGCGGCTGCCGCAACGTAAAGGGTTTGGTCTTTGATCACCGCCGTGCGAATGGCAATGGCGACGTCCATGTCACCGGCAAAGCTCAAGTAACCGCAAGCCCCGCCATAAACGCCACGTTTGTGCCGCTCCAAACGGTCAATGATTTCCATCGCGTGCACCTTGGGGGCGCCGCTGAGCGTGCCGGCGGGAAAGCACGCGCGCAGCACGTCCATGTTGTCCAAGCCCTCGCGCAGTAGCCCTTCAACGTTGCTGACGATGTGCATCACGTGGCTGTAACGCTCCACACCAAATTGCTCGGTCACTTGGACACTGCCAATCTTGGCGATGCGGCCAATGTCGTTGCGCGCCAGGTCAATCAACATGACGTGCTCGGCACGCTCTTTGGGGTCAGCCAACAACTCCTGTTCTGCCGCCGCATCGGCCTCGGGCGTGACGCCACGAGGCCGCGTACCTGCCAGCGGACGAATGGTGACCTTCTTGCCCGCTGGGGTTTGCTCTTGACGCACCAAGATTTCTGGCGAGGCCCCCACGACGTGGTGGTCGCCAAAGTCGTAGTAGTACATGTAGGGGCTGGGGTTCAAGGACCGCAGGGCCCGATACAGCGCCAAAGGCGGCGCGACAAACGGCTTTTGCAAACGCTGGCCGATGACCACTTGCATGAACTCGCCTGCGGCGATCAGGCTTTTGGCCTCTTCAACGGCGGCTTCAAGCTGCGCCTGAGACACGGGCCGTTGCACCGCCGTCGGCGCATACCCGCCCAGGCGAGGCGCATGGGCAACTTGGGCCAGGCGCTCGTGCAGCACCCGCAAGCGCGCCTGCGCGCGCTCATAAGCATCGGCATGACTGGGGTCAGCGTAGACGATTAAAGACAAACGCCCCAGCAAGTTGTCAACGACCGCCACCTCCTCTGTTTGCAACAAACAGATATCAGGCAAGCCCACGTCGTCGGGCGGGCAGGAATGGGCGAGCTTCTTTTCGATGTGGCGGACGGTGTCGTAGCCGAAATATCCCGCTAAGCCGCCGCAAAAACGCGGCAACTCTGGCAGTTCGGGCACGCGAAAGCGCGCCTTGTACGCGGCGATGGCGTCCAACGGGTTACCCGGCAACGTCTCCACCACCCCATCGCTTTGCCAGACGCAAGTGCGCGCAGCCTCACCAAACCCGCGCACCTCCAACCACTTGCGCGCAGGCAAGCCGATGAAGGAGTAACGCCCGAAGCGTTCGCCGCCCACCACGGACTCCAGCAAAAAGCTGCGCTCGGCGCCCTCGTCGCTTTGCGTGAGCTTCAAATACAAAGAAAGCGGGGTGTCCAAATCGGCAAAAACTTGGGACACCAATGGGATGCGGTTGTAGCCCGCTTGGGCCAATGCATCAAATTCAGAACGTGTGATCACCCTAATCCCCTGTGAACCATCGGTCGCGTGCGCAAGCCACTGATGAGGGCTTGCCATTCCAACGCGCAGCCGCGCACGGCGACTGCATCAGCCGATTCAAACTCGCCAGGGCCAAGCTCCCCGATCGTGACGACCTGAAGCTGCGGGTTGATGGACAAACATGTGCTGGAGTTTAGCGGAACTTCGTTGCCGTTTTCCAAGCGCCAGCGGGCGGCGCCACACCGACCCCTGGTCAATGCAAACAGGCGCCCGCAGGCGCCTGTTGGCTCAGGTCAAACCAATCATTGACCTTCTGGTTTCACCGGCGGATAAGCCAGGGGTTTGGCCTTGGCTGCAGGCGCTGCTTGTTGTGCCTGTGCAGCGCGCTGCATGGTCTCCAAATAACGCTCTTTTTCCAATTGCACCATGGCTTCGACTTGGCGCTTCAAGCCATTGACGTTGCCAATGCGGCCTTGCAAGGCCGACACCGAACTGCCCAAGTCTTTGACCGTCTTGGACTGTGCCTCCATGGCCGCTTTGAGCGACTCAACCTGGGTGCCCAAAGCGCCATTGGTCGCCGCCACTTGCTTGGCCGCTTGCCCAGGCAGTTGGGTCAGCAGCTCGGCCGTTTGCGCCAAGGAGTCTCGCACCTCTTTGGCCAACTTTTCCTGCGTGGTGACGATTTGCTCTTGCTTGGTGTTCAGCGACTCGATGCGCTCACGCAAGCTGGACACGTCCTGCGACGAGGCATTGAGCTCCACCACACGCTTGCCCACGGCCATCATCATGCTGTCGAGCTCGCTGATGCGGGAGCCCAAGCGCAGCGCCGATACCGAGAACAGCACCGAGGAGATGAACATCACGATGCCACCCACGATCACCAGCACCTTCAAATACAAGATGTTTTGGTTGTTGACGTCGTTCCAAGCGGTGATGGAATTTTTGAAATCTTCTGCGATGCCCGTGGTGGCCATGGCACTGCGGTTGGCCAAATCGGCCGACTCCAACACCGCTTCGGTCAAGCTGTCCACGTGGCGACCAAACCGATCCAGCTCCAACTGGATTTCCGGATTGATGGCTTGCGCATAAGCAGGCTCGACTTTGGCCTCGGGCTCTTGATCGGTTTGCTCACCCTCGGTGTCGACAACCGCCTCGTCTGCGGTTTGGTCTTGTTCGTTCATTTCTTCTTGCTTGTCGTCGCTCATTTCATCACCTGCTGAACTGGTGCCATCAATCGATTGAGGCGCTCACGCACCTCTGCATTTTTTGCCCGCAAGGCCTTCAACGGCCCGCGAAAATCCACCCGCGTTTCTGGCGCGCGTCCCATGTGGGTGACCCGCGCAGGTCGCACCGCCCAGTCCTGCTGGGCCGGCATCACCACCGCGTCTTCGAACGCGGCCCACTGCACGCCACCTTCCGTCGCTTGTACGCGCCGCTCTTGGACACCGGATTGGCGCTCTTGACCAAAGCCTTTGACTGGCTGTGTCGACGTCGCCGAGCTCAAGCCAGCGGGAATGTTGACTTCATGCGGCGCGTCGGAGCGAATCACATCTGGCTGATTCATGCATCATTCCTTTTTTTGCGCTTCAGGAAGAATCGGCTTGAGTGCGCCAGACTGTAGCGAGGTGTCCACGGGCAACGATGCATCGGCACGATACCAAGCGGTCACCAAGGCTGCACACAACACCAGCACCGCCACCGACACTGCGGCCAAACCCCATGTTTTGCGCCGCCGCATGCGCCGCGCCAAGTCAGGCGAGGGGGCGGGTGGCGCCTCGATTTCCGACTCCTGAGGCGGCTCATACTTGTCCATCACCGCTTGCGTGGGGGGAGGTACTGCCCAGGAAGGGCGCACCCAAACGTCCAGCTCGACTGGGCCGTCTTCGCTTTCCTTCAAGCCCAGTTTTTCCAGCCAACGGGAAACCGCCTCGCGCTGCGCACCGTCACGCGCTTGGTTGAGCAAATGCTCCAACTCTTTGGCCTCTGGCGTCTCGACGCTCCACTGCAGCACGCGACGACCCAACAGGTTGCGGCGACGCGCCACATCGCCCTCGTCACCCATCAACAAGACCACACGCACGCAAAGGCCAGGAAAATCCACCGCCAAACGTGCCATGACCTGCAATTCGGTTTCCGCCACGGCCTCCGCGTCGTGCACCACAAACACCCGCGTTTTGGCGCCAGGCGCGGGCATGGCTTGGGCTTGCGTGAGGGGAATTTCGGCCAACCACTGGTTGAAGCGCGCCAACAAGATTTCGGTGGTGGTGGGGAAAATCACCTCCACTGACAAATCTGGCTGCACGCGCAAGCGGCGCACCAACAAGCGCCCATAGTGATCAACCAAAGCGGGACGCTCGCTGGTGAGCAGCACGTTCATGCCGTCGTGCTGCAGGCCGTGCACCAAGCCTTCCATGCGCAAGCGATCGCTGGCCCGCAAATAAGCCTCTGAGTCGTCCCAGTCTTTGGGCAAAGTCCCCATGGACGGCTCCACGCGCAACTCCTCGGTCGTGTCCATCAGGCCATGCTCCCGCGTTCTTGCTTGCCATCGGCGTCAAAGCGCATGCCCGCAGGCACCTTGGGGCTGGGCTTGGCCATGGCCTGTTCACCTGGGCGCACACTGGACAAGCTGTAAACATAGGCAATGACCTGCGCCACGGCCACATACAACTCTTCAGGGATGGATTGATCCAAATCCGTCGTGTAGTAGAGCGAGCGCGCCAGCGGGGGCGCGGCAAACACGTGCACATCGTGCTCTTTGGCTTCTGCGCGGATGCGCGCGGCCAAGTGGTCAATGCCTTTGGCCACCAAAATCGGCGCCCCGTGGCCCGTGGGGTCATAAGACAGGGCCACGGCGAAGTGCTCGGGGTTGGTGATCACGACATCGGCGTCTTTGACTTTGGCCATCATCCGCGCGTTGGCAATTTCACGCTGGCGGCGGCGAATCTGGGCCTTGACCTCGGGTCGGCCCTCGATGTCTTTCATCTCGTCTTTGATCTCTTGTTTGGTCATGCGCATGCGCTTGTTGAACGCGTGGCGCTGGTAGGGCACGTCGACGGCAGCGATCAAGGCCAGGCTCAAGGCGACATACAAACCGGCTTGCACGACCATGTGGCCGGCTTTGACCATAGCTGGCTCCAGCGCCATGGTGCCCAAGGCCGTCAAGTCGTCCAAATTGGCCATGACGTTCATGACCAGCACCGCAGCGACCACAGCGAACTTCAGCACAGCCTTGCCCAACTCAACCGCGGCACGCGGGCCAAACATGCGCTTGAAGCCTTGCACCATAGAAAATTTGGTGGCCTTGGGCTGCAAGGCCTTGAGGCTGAACAAATACCCCCCCGTCATGCCAGCGGAGAGCACCGCGATCACCACGGTCAAAGCAAACAAGGGCACCAAAAGCACCATCATGTCCACCCACATGTGGGCAAACGCGCCCGGCAAAAGGCCGGTGCTGTTGACGATGCGCGCATCAAAACGAAAGCCCGCGGCAAACACCTGCGACATGCGCTCGTACACCCAGGTGCCACCCAGGAAAAAGAACGCCATTGCGGCAATGGTCACCGCAGCAGCCGACAACTCGGTGGAGCGCGCAACTTGGCCTTCCTCGCGGGCCTTCTCCAGGCGCCGCGCGGTCGGCTCTTCGGTTTTTTCTTGTGCGCTGTCGCTGTCAGCCATCAGACGACCCCCGCCAGTTGTTGGAGTTCACTGATGCCGCGCATCCACAACCATTGGATGCGCACACCCGCGCTGGTCAAGGTCACCCACAACAACACCAAGCCCACCATCAACATGATGGGGAAACCCACCGCAAAAATGTTCAAACTCGGCGCCGCGCGCGTGACCACGCCCAAACCGACGTTGATGAACAGCAAGGTCACCAAAACCGGCAAGGCCAGCAGCAAGCCCCCGACAAAGATGATGCTGCTCCAAACCAACAAGGCCTTGATGGCGCTCATCACGTCCCAAGCCTGAGCCACCGGGATGGTGCGAAAACTCTCCAACACCAAACCGATGGCCATGGCATGACCATCGAGCCCAACAAAGATCAGCGTGCCCATGATGACCAAGATTTGCGAAATGATGGGCACTTGACCCATGTTGGGGTCGACCATGTTGGCCATGGCCAACCCCAAGGTCGACGACATGGCCTGACCACCCACGATGAAGGCCGCCACCACCATCTGCAAGCTCAGTCCCATCATCGCGCCAATCGCGGCCTCTTGAATCAACCAAACCAGGCCCGGCGCCGACACCGGATCAAGTTTCGGCCACTCGACCAAAGGCCACACCAACCAAGTCAACACCAAAACCAGGCTGATGCGGATGTTCAAACTCACCGCTCCCTGTGAGAAGACCGGGGCGGTCATGATCAAGGCGGAGATGCGCGTCAGCGGCCAAGCGAGCGTGAACAAACGCTCGGTGACCGCGCCTGCCATCAACTCAATCGCCATGCGCGCACCCCATCACTGTTGAAACAGCGCGGGGATGCGCTCGAAGATGTGCTGGGTGAAATCGATCAAGGTACCGATTTGCCAGCTACCGAAAATCACCACGGTGAAGGCGATGGCGATGAGCTTGGGGATGAAGCTCAAGGTCGCCTCATTGACCGACGTGGCCGCTTGGATCACGCCGATGAACAGACCGACCGCCAATGCCACGGTGAGCAAGGGCGCAGAAACCATGACCGCGACCCACATGGTTTCGCGAATCAAATCGATGACGCCTGATGTATCCATGTGAATTCCTCGCCCGCTAAGGCATCACAAAACTGTTGGCCAAGGAGCCGACCAACAAGGTCCACCCATCGACCAGCACAAACAACATCAACTTGAAGGGCATGGCGATCATCATGGGCGACAACATCATCATGCCCATGGACATCAGCACACTGGCCACCACCAAGTCCACCACCAAGAACGGGATGTAGATCAAGAAGCCAATCGTGAAGGCGCTCTTCAACTCCGAAGTGATGAAAGCAGCCACCAAGGTCGTGAAGGGCACTTGGTCCGGAGAGCCCAGTTCTTTGACGCCACCGATTTGCAAAAACATCGCGATGTTGTTTTCGCGGGTTTGGTTCATCATGAACGCGATCTACGATGCCATCGGGGTTCGGATCAAAACCCTGCCGGCGACACCCGAGAAGATCCTGAAGGCACTTCGGGACCGCAAACCCGGGCCCACCCGGCAGGACAACCATCAACAACGTGAAGAGGCCGCAC
>JALRFN010000225.1 GCA_023268425.1 Burkholderiaceae bacterium
GCGCTTGCCGTCCTCGACGTGTTGCGGGCTGTGCAAGCCGTCAAAAATGAGCGCCGGTGGAACGGCACACCCCACGGTGCGCAGCAACAAGGCCTGCGGGGCCAAGGCCGCCAATCGCTGCGCCAAAGCGTCGGCTTCTGCGCGCCCCATCAAGTCGGTTTTGTTGAGCAACACCAAGCTGGCAGGTGCCAATTGGCGTTGCAGCAAGTAAGCCGCGTGCTCACTTTCGGTGTTCGCAGCGGCGTCGACAACGGTGACCACCGCGTCGATGCTGACGCCGGCCACAGCCGACGCAACGTGTGCGATGCCGCCTGGGTCGGCAACGCCGCTGGCTTCGATCAGCACGGCGTCGACGGGCTCGGGGCGCTCGGCAATCGCCAACAAGCCCCGCGCAACTCCGCCCGACAGGCTGCAGCAAATGCAGCCATTGGCCAAGGCCGTGGTGTCTGCATTCACGTCGGCAATCAAGGCCGCGTCGATGTTCAAGGCCGCGAAGTCGTTGACCATGGCCGCGATCTTCAACCCGTGTTTGGCGCTCAGCAGGTGTCGCATGAGGGTGGTCTTGCCTGCCCCCAAAAAGCCGGTCACGATGACCACCGACAAGCGACCCGACACCGGCGCGCGCTCGACTTGGCGGCTGGCGGCCTCCAGCAAGCCCACCAAGGTGTCCAAGGTGTCAAACGCACGCACGTAGTCGCTGGGCGGCGCGACTGGCCTGCTCTCAAGCATCTGGCTCGAAGACTTGGCCGCCCAGCACCGTCGCACAGACGCGAATGTCGCGGATGGCCATGGGGTCGACCTCGTAAGGGTCGGCCTCCAAGACCGCGAAGTCAGCGAACTTACCCGGCTCAATCGAACCCAACAGGTGATCACGCCGCAGCACGTGGGCCGCGTCGATGGTGATGGCCCGCATGGCGCGGTCCACGCCAATGCGCTCTCCCGGGGCGTAGACCGTTTCGCCGTCCAAAGCCACGCGGTTGACCGCAATCCACACGGCCACCAGTGGGTTGATGGGCGTGAGCACCAAGGAGTAGTCGGAGTGAATGGCGAATATCACGCCCTCGCGCTCCAGCGTACCCAGCCGCGCCGTGGACTCGGCGCGGTCGGGGCCGAAGCCCTCGGCCGCGTGCAACTGCCCACGGTAGTGCACAAAGTAATTGTTGACGCTGGCCAAGCCGCCCAGAGCTTTGAGGCGGCGCGCCTGCGCGGTGCTGGAGATGCAGTAATGCTCGATGGTGAAGCGGTGGTCAAAACGCGGGTGAGCCAGTTGCAGGCGCTCCAACACGTCCAAGGTCACATCCACCGTCTCATCGCCGTTGGCGTGGCTGTGGATTTGAATACCCGCCTTCCAGTACGGCAACATGGTCTCAAACAGCGCCTCCCACGGGGTTTCGCCCCGGTGGCCCTCATGCCCGTCGAGGTAGCCAGGGAAGTTGAGCCGCAGGGTCATCGAGGGGTAGGAGCCGTCGTTGACAAACTTGATGCCATGAAAGGCCAGCTTGTCGGTGTTTTTGGCTTGTAAGTCCTGGAGAAACTGCACTGTGCCCTCGCCGTGGGCGGCTTTCAGCGGCCCCTCAATGGGCACCAAAAACACGCGCAAGGGAAACGCGGGGTCGTTGACCACCCTGAGGTGCTCGGCGTACTCCGCATCAAAGTGCAGCGCGCCAAAGGCCATGTCCGCGGTGGTCGTGATGCCCACGCGCTGCGCCGTGCGGCCCAGGGCTCGGATGCCATTCATGCCCGCCTCGGGGTTCGCCAATTGCTTGGCCACCGCGCCCAGCGCGATGCGCGTGGCGCCCAACTCGATGAACTGGCCATTGAGCCGGCCATCGGGGTACTTCTCAATGCCGTAGACCTCGGTGCGGTCATCGACGCCAATCAAGTCCAACATGGGGCTGTTGGCCACCACCACGTGGGGCGCGTAAGTCATGACCCAAATCGGGTGGGTCGATGACACCGCGTCCAGTTCGTCGCGATCCAAGTGCCCCCCCTGCACCGCCGGGTCCAAGCCCCACGCCAACACAGGCTGCCCCGGCGCGCTGGCCTGCACCGCGCGCTTCAGGGCGGCGAGCACCTGGGCGCGCGTTTTCAGTCCGGCTTCAACCCCCCTGGGCCCCTCTTGGTCCAGCGGCCCGATGTAGTTCAAACCCATCAGCGTGCCCGAGATGCGAAAGTGCGTGTGGGGGTCGATGAACCCCGGAAACAGCACCTGGTCCTTGAAGCGCTCGTAGATCTCGTGTGGGTGTCGATCCAGCCACGGCTTCATGGTCTCTAAGCTGCCCACTGAGACGATGCGCCCGTCTTTGACCGCCACTGCGGTTGCCACCGGGCGTCCTGCATCCATGGTGCGAATGCGCTTGGCCACGAAAACCTTGAGTTGCTCCATACCCATCTCCTGTTCAACGGTGTGAACCACGCCGCATGAGGATCATCTACTCAGGCAGCAGCCGCAGCCCTTATTGAGCCGACTCAGGCACGCCAAGCCAACACGCGCCGCTCGATGCGGCCAATGCACCACGCCACGCTGAGCCCAGTGAGCGACAAGATGACCACACCCGCAATCAACTGGTCGATGGCAAACAGCGAACCCGCCATCAAGATGTAGGCGCCCACGCCAAACTCGGCGCCAATCATTTCAGCGGCCACCAGCAAAACCATCGCAATGGAGGCTGAAATGCGCATACCGGACAAAATCGCCGGCATCGCTCCCGGCAGCACCACTTCACGCACGATGCGCGGGTACGGGACGTTGAACGACTGCGCCATGCGCACCAGGTTGCGATCCACGGCGTCGACACCGCCAATGGTGGCGATCACGGTCGGGAAAAAAGTGCCAAAGGCAATCGTCGCGAGTTTGGAGCCCTCACCAATGCCGAACCACACCACAAACAGCGGCAGCAAGGCGATTTTGGGAATCGGAAACAGTGCCGAGACCAGTGGATACAAACTCGCCCTTGGCCAAGACCACAACCCAATCATCAAGCCCAC
>JALRFN010000276.1 GCA_023268425.1 Burkholderiaceae bacterium
CGGGCGTTGTTCCGTCGGTTGAGACCATCGCCAGCGGAGATTATCCGGTGTCGCGCCCGCTCTACTTCTACATCAAGGCCGCGATGATGCGCAGCTTGGACGAGGCCAATGACAGGCTCACACCCAGCAAGGCCAAGATGCCCGCAAAGCCCAGCCCCCAGGTCGGCGGAATCCAAGTCGCCAAAGCAATGCCAGCGAAACTGCCCAGCATCCAGGCCACCCAATTGGTGCTGATGCTGGCCAACCAGTAGGACTCGTGAAAATCCGACTCATCGTCGCTTTGCGCGGGCTGGTGAAAGCGTTTGGTGAACATGACGTAGGAGATGTCACCCAGAATGAAGCTGTACAAAACGCGCCGAGCGCGCGACACCCGCGCAAAGTAGGGCTGCATGTGTGCGGAGAACACGACAAATCGCAAGTTGACACAGGCCGCCGTTGCCCAAATCACCCACAGTGGCGCCCCGGCCAAGATCAAAGGCGTTGCCGCCAATTGGGCGCTGCCCGCAAAGACCACCAGGGTCATGAAGACCGCCTCGAATGCACTCAAGCCCGCGTTGTGCAGCACCATGCCCGTGGTCAGCCCCCACGCGGCAATGCCGACCGAAGCCGCGGCGATGTCGCGCACCCCCAAGTCAAAGCCTGGGTGCGCCACCAACTGCGACCAGGTTTTCACGCCTTGGCCTCCAGGCACTGCGCCAACGACCACACCTGCGTCGCCTCCCAAGGCCTGCCACGCAAAAAGTCAGCCACCGCCATGCGCTTGGCCCCCGCGCGCTGCAACTCGGTACACCGCAGCACCCCTTGCGCACAGGCCACATCAATGCCAGCATCGCTGACTTGCACCACGGCTCCGGGCGCGGCATCCGACACCGTCGCCAAAGCCTCGGCCTGCCACACCTTGACGACGTCGCCGCGCTCGCCTACGCGCATGGCTGCCGCCGGGAACGGGTTAAACGCTCTCACGCGACGCGCCAAGGCGTCGGCACTCAGGGTCCAGTCCAACCAGCTTTCAGCCTTTTCGATTTTGTGTGCATAACAAACACCCAGTGCAGGCTGTGGCGTGGCTTTCAAGCCATCTGCATCCAAAGCCGCCAACGCACGCACAATGGCTTCCCCACCCAACGCGGCCAGTTTGTCGTGCAGCGTGGCGGTGCTGTCTTGCGCCTCAATCGCCAAACGCTCGACCAACAGCATGTCACCCGTGTCTAGCCCCGCATCCATTTGCATGATGGTGACGCCGGTCTCGGTGTCACCCGCTTCGATGGCGCGGTGAATCGGTGCCGCCCCGCGCCAGCGCGGCAACAAAGAAGCGTGGATATTCAGGCACCCCAAACGCGGCAAGTCCAAGACCCACTGCGGCAAGATCAGCCCGTAAGCGGCCACCACCATGACATCGGGGCGCAAGGCCTCCAGCGCCGCGCGCGTGTCCTGTGCCTCTTGGGCAAAGCGGCCATCCAAGCGCAAGCCTTGCGGCTGCATGACGGGCACGGCGTGCTCCAAGGCCCAGCGCTTGACCTCAGAAGCTTGCAACTTCATGCCGCGCCCAGCCGGACGATCAGGCTGGCTCAAGACCATGGAAACCTGATGACCAGCGCGCGCAACTGCGTCCAACGCCACGGCGGCAAATGCGGGCGTGCCTGCAAAAACAAGATTCATAAAAGACATTCCAAGGGCCACAGCCCCCATCGGCTGGGCTGTGACCGCTCAAGCCTTGGCCGCGTCGCGCTCTGCTTTGACCAGCTTGGTTTTGATTCGGTTGCGTTTCAGCGCCGACAAGTATTCAACAAACACCTTGCCTTGGAGGTGGTCCATTTCGTGCTGAATACAGCGCGACAACAGGCCCTCTCCTTCGACCTCACGACTGTTGCCGTGTTCATCCATGGCCTTGACACGCACCCGCTCTGCGCGGTCCACTGCGTCGTAGATGCCAGGCACCGACAAACACCCCTCTTCGTTGACCACGTGCTCAGAGCTGGACCAGACGACAACCGGGTTGATCAACACGATGGGCTGGTCGCGCTCTTCGCTGACATCCATCACGATGATGCGCTCGTGAATGTCGACTTGGGTGGCCGCCAAACCCACGCCATTGGCGTCGTACATGGTCTCAAACATGTCTGCAACAATTTGCCGCACGCGATCGTCGACCACCTCGACAGGCTTGGCCACTTGGTGCAGGTTGGGATGCGGATAGCGCAAAATCGTTAACTTACTCATGGTCAGTGCCGCTGGTTCGATGCCGGTATTGTCCCCGAATCTCAACAGCCCTTCATGATCAAGGCCAGCCCACCCCTCAGACCAATCGCTTGCGCATGACACCAGCCCCGACTTACACCGACGCCGAACTGCGCGCTTGGCTGCGCTTGATGTTGACGCCGGGCGTGGGTAGCCAAACCGCGCGTGATTTGTTGGCGCAACTGGGCACACCTGAGGGCATCTTTTCCAGCAGCCTGAGCGCACGCGGACAAGTCGTCAGCGAAGGCGTGGCGCGCGCCTTGGGGGCGGAACCTGAAGGTTTGGAAGCGGCTTACGCACAAACGCAGGCCTGGCTGGCCGGTGCCGAACACCGAGCCTTCATCACCTTGGGCGAGCGCCTGTATCCGGCGGATTTGCTGCACACCGCAGACCCGCCTTTGTGGCTGTTTGCGCAAGGGCGCTTGGACAGCCTGTCCGCTCCCAAACGCGTGGCCATCGTCGGCAGTCGCAACCCCACCCCCCAAGGGCGCGCCAACGCGCAGGCGTTTGCGCGCAGCTTGGCGCAAGCGGGCGTGAGCGTGGTCTCGGGGCTGGCGCTGGGCGTCGATGGTGCGGCACACGAAGGGGCACTCG
>JALRFN010000288.1 GCA_023268425.1 Burkholderiaceae bacterium
GCGAGATCCAGGAGCGCCTGCCGGATCGCCGCCGCAGCCCCCGCATCGACCCCCCAGGTCGGCTGGTTCACGACCAAGGCGCGCGGCTCTTGCAGGATTTCCCGGCCGATCACGTATTTCTGCAGGTTGCCACCCGACAGCGAACGCGCCGCCGCATCGGGGCCGCCTGCCTTGACTTGGTAGCGCTCAATGATTTGTGCCGCTTGGGCTTTCAAACCACGCAAGTCCAGCCAACCACGTCGCACGTGCTCTTGCCGCGTGAGCAACAGGTTGTGGCGCAAAGACATCTCGGGCACGGCGCCACGGCCCAAACGCTCTTCGGGCACAAATTGCACGCCCAATCGGCGACGCTGCGCCGCGTCCCAACTGGACACGTCTTGCCCCAACACCTGCACACTGCCTGCGGGCGCGCGCGGGTCTTCACCCGACAAGGCCTTGAGCAACTCGTTTTGGCCGTTGCCCGACACACCAGCAACGCCGAGGATTTCACCCGCGCGCACCTGCAAATCGATGGCTTGAACGTCCATGCCAAACGGGTCAAGCGCGCTCAGGTTCAGGTCTTTGACTTGCAGCACCACCTCACCCGCTTCACGCGGCTGGGCGACCAATTCAGGCGGTTCGGCGCCAATCATCATGCGGCTCAAGCTGGCGTTGCTTTCCTCGCGGGGGTCACAAAATCCGGTCACGCGACCGGCGCGCATCACCGTGCAGGCGTCGCACAGCGCACGGATTTCATGCAGCTTGTGGCTGATGTACAAAATGCTGCAGCCCTCTTGAGCCAATTGGCGCAAGACCACAAACAGCTTCTCCACGGCTTGCGGGGTCAGCACCGAGGTCGGCTCGTCCAAAATCAACAGCTTGGGCTCGGCCAGCAGCGCGCGGATGATCTCCACCCGCTGCATTTCGCCCACACTCAGGCTGTGCACCAAACGCTCGGGTTCAATCTCCAAACCGTAGGCCTGCGCCTTGTCTCGGATGCGCGCAGTCACCTCGGCCAGCGACAAGCTTTTGTCCAAACCCAGCCACACGTTTTGCGCCACGCTCAAGGTTTCGAACAAACTGAAGTGCTGAAACACCATCGCGACGCCCAAGGCCCGCGCCTCTTGCGGGTTGCGGATGCGCACAGGCTGACCGTCAAAGTGCACGTTCCCCGCGTCGGGTGCCACCGAACCGTAGATGATTTTCATCAACGTCGACTTACCGGCCCCGTTCTCACCCAGAACCGCGTGGATTTGCCCCGGCCCTACGCTCAGGTCGACCGCGTCGTTGGCCACCACGCTGGGGTAGCGTTTGGTGATGCCGGTCAGCTGCAAACGGGGTGCGGTCATTCGGGGGCAAAGGGTGGGGACAAACGAAACCGCCTAAATCGGGGCAGCGTGCGCAAAAAGTAGCACGGAATGTACCACCCCTGTGCGCCCCCGCAGCTCAGGGAAAATGCCCTGTTTCGGTGCTGCGTGCAGCGGTTTGGGGCCCACTGCAGCACAACGTGCACGCGCTGGGCGGCTCCAATCCAGCGGTGCCCGCTGATACACCACAAGCCTCGGTCGCCACCGACGGTCACGGTGGCACATCTGCGGCAAACGGCCCCATCCAGGCCAAACCGTCTTCGGTGCGCCCCTGCGGGATGTACTCGCAGCCGACCCAGCCCCGATAACCCATGGCGTCCAACTCCCGCAACCACCATGGGTAATTGATCTCGCCCGTGCCCGGTTCATGGCGTCCAGGCACATCGGCGATTTGGATGTGGCCCACCCGTTTCAAACACCCGCGCAAGGTCTCGGTCAATTCGCCCTGGCTGCGTTGCATGTGATAGGCGTCGTATTGCAAATAGGCGTTGGGCGCAGCCACCGCATCCAACACCCGCAGGCCATCGGCAGCGGTGTTGAGCAAGAAGCCCGGAATGTCTTTGTTGTTGATGGGCTCCACCATCATGCGCACCCCTTCTGCCGCCAAAGCTTCGGCAGCAAAGCGCAGGTTGTCGACCAACACCGCCTCAGCCTCGGCTTCGCTCACCCCGGCCGGACAAATGCCCGCCAACACATTCAGGCGCTTGACGCCCAACTCGCGCGCATAGGCCAAAGCCTCGGGCACGCCAGCGCGAAAAGCGTCGACGCGACTGGGGTCACACGCAATGCCACGCTCACCCGCCGCCCAATCACCGGCAGGCAAGTTGTGCAACACCATGTGCACGCCCGCCAGCTGCGCCGCACGGGCGATCTCGGCGGCCTCGAACGCATAAGGGAATTGAAACTCCACGCCGGTGAATCCAGCCCGGGCCGCCGCATCAAACCGCTCCAAAAACGGCACCTCGGTGAACAGCAAAGACAAATTGGCAGCGAGTCTGGGCATGGGCTTTCCTCATCTCATTCAGGGGGTGGTTGTGGCTGACAATACACGGGAATTTGGCCACTGAACAGTCCCGCACATGCCCAGCTTATTGATTCACCGCGCCCAAGCCATCGCCAGCGTCGACGACGACAACCGCGTTTGGCACGACGCCAGTCTGTTGGTGCGTGACGGCCGCATCGAAGCCATTGGTGACGCCGACGATTGGGCAAGCGCAACCGATCAGGTCGATGAGGTCATCGACGGCCAAGGCTTGTTGGTCACGCCGGGGCTGATCAACACCCACCACCACATGTACCAAAGCCTGACGCGGGCGATTCCCGCGGTGCAAAACGCTGAACTGTTCAGTTGGCTGCACGGGCTTTATCCGATTTGGGCGGGGTTGACGCCAGAAATGGTGCAAGTCTCCACGCAAGTGGCCATGGCCGAGTTGCTCTTGAGTGGTTGCACCACCAGCTCAGACCACCTGTACATCTACCCCAACGGCGTGCGTTTGGACGACAGCATCGAGGCGGCACAAGCCATCGGCATGCGTTTCACCGCCACACGTGGCAGCATGAGTGTGGGTCAAAGTAAGGGGGGCTTGCCACCAGACCGCGTGGTCGAACACGAAGCCGCTATCTTGAAAGACAGCCAGCGCGTGGTGGAGACCTTTCACGACAGCGATTGGGGGGCGATGGTGCAAGTGGCCCTGGCCCCTTGTTCGCCCTTCTCGGTCAGCCAAGACCTGATGCGCCAAAGCGCCGCCCTGGCTCGCAGCTTTCGTGGACAAGGTGTGCGGTTGCACACCCACTTGGCGGAAAACGACCACGACATCGCCTACAGCCTGGCCCAATTCGGCCAAACGCCCGCGCAGTACACCCAAGAACTGGGCTGGGTCGGCGACGACGTTTGGCACGCCCATTGCGTCAAGCTCGACGACGAAGGCATTTCGCTGTTCGCAGCCAGCCGCACCGGCGTGGCACACTGCCCGTGCTCCAACATGCGCTTGGCCAGCGGCATTGCGCCCGTGCGGCGCATGCTCAACGCCGGCGTGCCCGTGGGTTTGGGGGTCGACGGCAGCGCCAGCAACGACGCCGCACACATGGTCAACGAGGCCCGCCAAGCGCTGTTGCTGGCCCGCGTCGGTCGCGCCATGGCTCCTCCCGAAACCCGCGAGGGCCAACGGTTTTTTGGCTGCGACTTGGGCCCCACTGAAATGAGCGCGCACGACGCCTTGCGCCTGGCCACGCGAGGCGGCGCGCAGGTGCTGGGGCGGCGCGACATCGGCCACATCGCCGTGGGCCAATGCGCCGATCTCGCGCTGTTTGACCTCAGCGCCCTGCCCTTTGCCGGTGGCGCAGTGCACGACCCGGTGGGCGCGCTGATGCTGTGCGCCAGCGTCAACACCAAACACACCATCGTGCATGGCCGCGTGGTGGTGCGCGACGGCCAATTGACTACGGTGGACTTGCCGCCGCTGCTCGAACGGCACAATGCGCTGGCACGCCAACTGGCCGAGGCCGCACGCCGCGCGTGAGGGGCCAAGCGCGCGTTTGGCGACAACAGTGGCTAAACACGCTGGGCCAGCGCCAAGGCCCACGCGACCAGATGCGCATCGCTGCCCCTGGGCCCAATCAGCGACAAACCCAAGGGAGCGCCCAAACGGCTGGCCAGCGGGATGTTGACTTGCGGCAAGCCCGCCAAGCCGGCGACGCACAACATGCGAATCGCCCGCTCTCGATAGTCTTCGACCGACGCCTCTGGCGCCAGTCTCAGCGGCGCGATGTCTGGCATGGTCGGCACAAGCAAGACCCCGTTGGCGCCCAACAGCGCATCCATGCGTTGGCTAAACGCTCGCCGCCAAGTCTTGGCTTCACGCACCTGCTTGGCCTCAATGCTTTGCGCCCAGCGCATGCGCGCGGCGGTGGTTCCCCCCAGGGGCGCTTGTTCGCGCTGGACGAATGCGCCCCACTGCTGCCACACCTCGTGGCCTTGCAAATGGCGAAACGCCCAGTAGGCTTCATCGGTGGCACCGTCCATCACCGTAACCCTTGAATGGCCCTCGTCGCGCAACGCCCGGCGCGCCAAAGGTCGCAAGGTTTGGCTGGCTCGCGTTTGTGCCAGCGACCACAAGTCGGTGGGCCACAGCCAACGCGGGGGGCCCAGGTTTGCGCCGTCAACGCCCAAGACCGCAGCGCTGACCCGCGCAAAGACCTTGGCGTCACGGGCCAACCAACCGCAGGTGTCGAAACTCGGCGCCAGCGCCATGACGCCTTCGCAGGACACGCGACCATGTGTCGGCCTCAAGCCCCACAAACCACAATGGTTGGCCGGCGCACGCACCGAGCCCCCGGTGTCGGTCCCCAAGGCAAAGTCCGCCTCGCCGTGCGAAACCGCCGCCGCAGAGCCGGTGGACGAGCCGCCCGTGATGCGCGTGGGCGCAGCGCCGTTGATGGGCTGGCCATAGTGCACGTTGTGCCCGGTCATGGAAAAAGCCAACTCGTCTGTGATGGTCTTGCCCGCCAGTTGAGCGCCGGCGTCCAGAAGCAGCTGCACCAGCGGCGCCGTCTCATGCTGCACACCGCCTCGCGCAGCCAGCAAGGGTTGGCCCATGCTGGTGGGGTAGCCTGCGACATGAAACACATCCTTGACGCCAAAACGCAAGCCACGCAAGGGCCCGCTGGCGGCGTGTGCGACGGACACGGGCGGGTAAGGCATCCAACCCAAAGATCGCGCGACACGGGGCCAAGGCTTCATTGCCATCATCCACTCCTGAAGGTGTTAGCGGCAGCTAGCCTAGCCCAAAGCGCGCCGCTTTCGCGTTGCGCAGCGGACAAGACAAAGCCGCACGGGCTCAAAGGCCGGTGCGGCGGTCGCGACGGCGTTGCTCAGTGCGCGTCGGCTTGCTTGGCCGCGGCAATGGCGGCACTGCGGTCGCCGTTGCCAGCGCCGTTGAAGAACAGGTTCAACACGATGGCACTGAACGACGCCAACAAAATGCCTGAATCAATCACCGGGTGCAGGCCGTGCGGCATCCATTGCTTGAAGTTGGGGGCCACCAGAGGAATCATGCCCATGCCCAAAGACACCGCCACGATGAAGGCGTTGTGGCGATTGGCCGTGAAGTTGACCCCGCCCAGAATGCGAATCCCCGTGGCCGCGACCATGCCAAACATGACCAGGCCTGCACCGCCCAACACCACCGTGGGCAAGGACTCCACCAAGGCTGACAGCTTGGGCACCAAACCCAAGATGATCATGATGACGCCACCGGCCACACAGACGAAGCGGCTGCGCACACCGGTCACGGCCACCAAGCCCACGTTTTGTGAAAAGCTGGTGTAGGGGAAGGTGTTGAAAATGCCACCAATCAAGGCTCCCAAGCCGTCGGTGCGCAAACCGCGGGTCAAGTCGGCTTGGCGCACTTCGCGCCCGGTCATGTCGCCCAGGGCCAAAAACATGCCTGTGGACTCGATCATGACCACCACCATCACGATGGACATGGTGAAGATCAACAAGGGGTCGAACACCGGCATGCCAAAGTGAAACGGCGTGATCGCGCCAAACCGAGCCGCGTCGGCCACCTTGTCAAAGTGCATCAAGCCCAGTGCGGTGGCGACCACACCCCCGAACACAATGCCCAAGAGCACCGCGATGTTGGCGACAAAGCCCTTGCTCCAGCGCGACAAGGCCATGATCGCCACCAACACCAAGGCGGCCAAACCCACCCCCGTCAAATCAGCGTACTTGGGGTTGAGCATCTTGGGGGCCAAGGCCAAATCGGCGGGCACAGCGGGCATGCCCGAAGCCGCTGCAGCCTTGGCCGCATTGAGCCACTCGGCGTGCTCAGGCTTGACCAACATCGGCGCCGTTGGCCCCACGGGCACACCAAAAATCCAATTGATGCCAATGCGCATCAAGGTGATGCCGATCACGGCAATGATGGTGCCGGTCACCACGGGCGGGAAAAAGCGCAACAAGCGGCTGACCAGCGGCGCGATCAACATGCCCACAATCCCCGCGCCGATGACCGTGCCGAAAATCAACTGCGCCCCCTCATGGCCAGGGTGCCCAATGGCGATGCTGATCATCGGCCCCACCGCAGCAAAGGTCACACCCATCATCACCGGCAACTTGATGCCGAACCACTGGGTCACACCCAGCGACTGAATCAAGCTGACCAAACCGCAACAAAACAAGTCGGCAGAAATCAAATAAGCCACGTCCTGCGGACTGAGCTTGAGCACGCGGCCAATGATCAACGGCACGGCAATGGCCCCGGCGTACATCACCAATACATGTTGAAGCCCCAAGGTCGTCAAGCGCCCCAAGGGCAGTTGTTCATCGACGGGGTGCACGGATGCGGTCATGGCAACTCCTTTAAGTGCGCATCAAAAACGACGCAAAGTGTATACAAAATAAATTTTTTGAAAGATCAGTAATTACCCGCATCAATCGGCCAAATGCGCCAAAAAGAGCGAGCTGTAGCGGATTCAACAAACCAACAGAGACCTTAAAAATGATTTGATTGCATACACCACCTAGACCGATCTCGGCGCTACACGTGTAGGATTTCGCCCATGCACCGAGCGCCCTAAAGTGCACGACGACAGACCACACAAGCACATGAGTACGAAACCACTGGCCATCGTCGCTGACGATCACCCCATCTTCCGAGAAGGACTGGTGCGCATCGCGCGCCAAAGCCTGCCCACGCACGACGTCATCGCCTTGAGCGACTACGGGCAGGTCCAGTTGCTGATCCAAACGCAAGGCGACGTGGTCGACTTCTTTTTGTTGGATCTGATTTTTCCCGGCTTCGACGGTCCCGAGAGCGTGCGGGAATTGCGCAAAGAGCAGCCCCTGTCACCCATCGTCATCGTCTCCATGGTCAATGACCGGGTTTTGATTGACGAGATCATCGCAGCCGGAGCCAATGGCTTCATCTCCAAAGCGGCTTCACCCAAACGCTTGTCCGAAGCCATGGACAAAATCTTGGAAGGCGAAGTGGTGGTCGTGCACGACGACGAGGTCTTTGACACGGTGCAACACCACGCCACCGACAGCAACCTGTCTGCGCGTCAGTTGGAAATCTTGCGTTTCATGAAAAGCGGCCTGACCAACAAAGAGATCGCCAAGACTTTGGATCTGTCGCCGTTCACGGTGCGTGCTCACGTCTCAGCGCTGCTGCGGCATTTCAACGCCAGCACACGCACGGCGGCCGTGGCGACGGCGACCGAGTCGGGCGTCATCTGAAGCGCCCTGCTCAACTCACTGACGCTCAAACGACAGCAGCAGCGAGCGCAACTGCGCTGGCGCCACCGGCTTGATCAGCAAGGTCACCCCCAAATCTTGACACGCCTGGCGCAAATCTGCGTCCACCAAGCCTGTGGTCAAGACCGCGTGGCGCCCACCACGGGCCAGCCAATCACGCGCAACATCTAGACCTGAGCCCGTTTCGCGCCGCGACTGGTTGACGATCAACACGGCATCCAAGGGCCAAGCGTCTATGCCCTGGGTGTCGGCACTGGCCGCTACCGCATAGCCCCAGCGCTGCAGCAACTCGGCCATGGCTTGACGTGCATCGTCATCGTCTTCCACCACCTGAATGGGCTTGCCTGAGGCCACAGACGCCAGAGCCCGCCAGTCGCCCGTTGAGGGCTCATCGGCAGGCGCAACCAGCGTCAAGCCCTCGATGGAAAAACAAGAGCCGTGGCCCAGGCGGCTGCGCACGCGAATGCGCAAACCCAACAGCTCCGCCATGCGCCGCGTGATCGACAGCCCCAAACCAATGCCGTCGCGGGTTGGGCGCTGCTGGTCGACGACGCGCACAAACTCGTCAAAGATGTCCATTTGCTCGGCGTCATTCAGCCCGCGACCGTTGTCGTAGACCTCAATCGCCAATGCACCGTTGCGTCGGCGGCACCCCACCAAGACGCCACCGTGGCCGTATTTGATCGCGTTGCTCACCAGGTTGCGCAACATGGCGCCCAACATCGAGGCGTCACTCAACACCCACGCCCGATTGCTCAACACCCGCACCACCGTCTCGCTGCCCTGTGCCATCTCGTCGGCGTCGTCTTGCAAATCGCTCAGTAAGCTCTGCAGCGACAAGGGCTGTTGTTCCGCGTGCATGCGCCCGGCCTCCAGCGCGTAATAGTCCAAAAAGGACTTGAACATGCCCGACAAGGCCGCCACCGAGGTCTCGATGCGCTTGATCATCTCCAAATTTTCGGTCTGCGTCAGGTTGTCGCGCAGGCACTCGGCCATGATGCCAATGGCATGCACGGGCTGGCGGAAATCGTGGCTGGCTTGCGCCATCAAGCGGCTCTTGCTGCGCTCGCTGGCTTCGGCACGCTGTTGCTCAAACGCCAAGCGGTGCGACAACTCCTCCAACTCCAACAACTGGCGCGACAAGGTCTGGTTGAGTTGTAGGTTCTCCCGGACAAATCGGTTGTTGCGCACCGCCAAGACCGACAGCAACACACCAAAGGTCAAAATCATCGCGGCGATCGCGTCGCCCTCGAAGCTGGGGATGCTGGCCGCGTAGACCCAAGCCACGAATGGATTGGAGCCCCAAATGGAAATCAGACAAGAGCGCAAAGAACTGTGCTGTGAGCTGACCGCCCCCATGGACGCGCCCGCCCAGGCCAAGGTGTAAAAGGCGCGCACTTCGACGCTTTTGTCGACGGTCAAAAAAGCGGCCATGCCCCAGACCAAAGCGCCAAACAACACAATGGCCGAATGCGCATCGGCAAAGCCCTGCAGCAACTTGGCATCGTCCAACTTGCTGCGGCGAAAACGCCGGGCCAAGGCCCACATGGCCAGCGAGGCGACGGTCAGCAAGGCCAGCATGGCATTCACCGCCACGCGATCATCGCCCGTCATGCGCGCAGACAAGACCGCCCAGGTGGCCAAAGCGACCACAAAATGCGCGGCAGCGCCCGTCGAGGCGGTCGCAAACAGGTACTCGAGCTGTTTGCCCAGTGTGCTTTTAGGAGGGGGCGACATGCACCCCATTGTCACGCAGCGCAAAGGCTGTGACCATCACGCCAAAAGCATTACAGCCCGCGATCAATCCAGCGACGCGCCCGCTTCAAACCAGCGTTTGATCAGTGCGCGCTCGCCGTCGGTGATGCCAGTGGCATTGTTCATCGGCATCTGACGGGTCACCACCACTTGTTGGTAGACGTTTTGGGCGTGCTGGCGCAGGCCCTCGGCCGTGTCCAGACGCACGCCTTTGAATGCGTTTTGCTCGCCATGACACAGCACACAGCGCTGATCAACGATGCCGCGAATTTGTGCGGCGCTCACTGGCGCTGAGTCGGGTGTACTCTGGGTTTCAGAAGCAGGCTTCAAGGCGGCGATGAGCACCACGATCAGCAACACCCCCACCAACGCAAACTGCAAGGGGTTTTTGGCCCGGCCCAAGTGATGCGCGTGGCGCTGCACGAAAAACTGGCGAATCAAGGCGCCGGCAAACATCATCACGAACAACAAGACCCAGCGGTG